>JAKEHF010000210.1 GCA_022615295.1 Actinomycetota bacterium
GCGCCGGTGACCACCACCACGCCGGTCACGGCAAGGCCCTCCCCAGATGACCTGGGCCGACCCGGACCAGCTCACCGGTGACCGCGGGGGTGGCGAGGAGATTGGCTGCGATGGTCTCTACCACCTCGGGTTCGGCGTCCGCCTCGACCGAGATGACGTTCACGGTCCACCCCTTCCGAGCCCCTTCCAACGCCGCGGTTCTCGCTGCAGAGAGGAGACCGGCGGCCACCATGGCGTTGCCTGCGCCACCCCTCCCAAGGAGATGGCTCGTCATGACGACGTAGACGAACGACTCCTCCGTCTGGGCCGCCTGACGGGTGATCAGGAACACCCGCTCCAGCTCGTCCCTGACCTCCGCCCAGACGTCGCCGACCTCGTTCGCCCAGACCAGCGTCACGGAGCGACCGCCCGACCCTCGGCCACCATCCGGGCCACCGTCCCCTCGTCGACCCCGGCCTCCCCGAGGATGGCCCTGGTGTGCTGGCCCAGCGCCGGAGGAGGAGCGCCGGCAACGGTCTGGGAGGAGTCGAGACGGATCGGTGAACCGGTGACCCGGACCGGCCCGGCGACTTGGTGCTCGTAGTCGACGAGCATTCCGTTATGCCTGGCCTGGGGGTCTTCGAGGGCCTGGAGCAGGTTCAGGACCCGTCCCACGGGCAGCCCGGCCTGATCGAGGAGGCTGATCCAGTGCTCGGCCTCCCTGGTTGCGAAGACCCGGGTGAGCTTGCGGACCAGAGTGGCGCGATGAGCGGTCCGTTCGGCGTTGCTCGGGTAGTCGGAGACCAGATCGGGTCGCTCCAGGACGTCGGCGAGCAGCTCGAAGTGGCGGTCGGAGACGATGGCGAGCGTGAATGGTCCGTCCGCCGCCATGAAAACCTGGTTCGGGGTGAGGAAGGGGCTCGCCGTCCCCGTCCGCTCGGGTTGGCTCCCGGCGTGGAGGGCCAGGGCGTTCCACCCCGACTGGACCGCCAAGAGCCCGTCACGCAGCGAGACGTCGACACGACGCCAGCGACGCGGTCGTTCGGCGAGTGCAGCGGCCACGGCGAGAGCGGTATTGGTCCCGGCGGTGTAGTCGGCGATGGTCGTCGCCGTCTTGCGGGGCCCGTCCTTGGGCTCGCCGGTTATCGAGATCATCCCTGACTCCCCCTGGAAGATCACATCCACCCCCGCCCGTCGGGCATAGGGGCCGCCGGCGCCGAAGGCGCTAATCGATGCGTAGACCAAGGTCGGATTGAGGTCGCGGCAACGCTCGGCTCCGAGACCAAGACGCTCCATGGCGCCCTGGCGGAGATTGTTGACCAGGACGTCTGCCTTCCGCACCAGGTTGTCGAGCACCCGTTTCGAGACCCAGTCTTCGGTGTCGAGGGCGAGAGACTCCTTGCCCCGGTTGACCACCATGAAGAAGAGGGACTCCCCGTTCTGGAAGGGCCCGAAACGTCGGGCGAGATCCCCGGCGACGGGCTCCACCTTGACGACTCGGGCCCCGAGGTCGGCAAGCAGCATGGCCGCGTAGGGGGCGGCGATCAGATTGCCCAGCTCGACCACGAGGGTCCCACGAAGTGGGCCCTCAGACACGCTCGATGACCACCGAGATCCCCTGACCCACCCCGATGCACATCGTGGCCAGCCCGTAACGGCCGCCCCGTCTTTCGAGCTCGTGGGCAAGGGTCACCAGCAGTCTGGCGCCGGAGGCCCCCAGAGGGTGACCGAGGGCGATGGCCCCACCATTGGGATTCACCTTCGACTCGTCGAGCTCGAGGAGGCGGATGCAGGCCAGTGCCTGAGAGGCGAACGCCTCATTCAGCTCGATCACGTCGAGGTCTTCCACGGTGATCCCGGCGCGTTGCAGGGCCTTCTCGGTGGCGGGAACCGGGCCGATGCCCATCACGTCTGGGTGGACACCTGCGGCCGCCGACGCGACGACCCTCGCCATCGGAGTTAGACCGTGAAGTGACAGACCCTGTTCCGTGGCCAGGAGTAGGGCGGCGGCGCCGTCGTTCATGGGTGAGGAGTTGCCAGCGGTGACTGTCCCGTCTTCTTTGAACACGGGGGGTAGGGCCGCCAGCTTCTCCATGGAGGTGCCCTGTCTCGGACCCTCGTCCCCGGCGACCAGCCGGTGCTCGCGGCGTCGTGGGTCCACCGGGGCCTCAATCGGCTCGATCTCGTCGTCGAGACGTCCCCCGACAACGGCGGCCACCGCCTTGCGATGGCTGTCCAGGGCGAAACGATCCTGGTCCTCACGACCGACGTCGTACTTTGCGGCGACGACCTCTGCGGTCATCCCCAGGCTGATCGGGGGGTACATGGCCTCCATCCGGGGGTTGACCAGCCTCCATCCGAGGACGGTGTCGACCACCTCGGGGGGACCCGTCGGGAAGGCGCGGTCGGCCTTCATGGTCACGTAGGGAGCCCGGGTCATCGACTCCGAGCCACCGGCGATCATCACGTCCCCCCAGCCGTCGTCCAGGGCGTGGGCCGCTGACACCACGGCCTGCATACCCGATCCGCAGAGTCTGTTGACGGTGGCCCCGGGGACCTCGATGGGGAGACCGGCGAGCAGCCCGGCCATGCGTGCCAGGTTCCTGTTGTCCTCACCGGCTTGGTTGGCGGCGCCCCACCACACGTCCTCGATCGTCATCGGGTCGAGATCCGGGTTGCGGGCGAGGAGCCGGGAGATGGCGTGTGAGGCGAGGTCGTCGGGCCGCAGATGGGCCAGCTGGCCACCTATCTTCCCCATCGGGGTCCGGCATCCGTCGACGATGAAGACGTCGCTCATACCCCCAATGATGGTCGAAAGCGACCGGGTTGTGGTCGAGCTACGGTTGGTCGGGATGACTCGCCCCCGCACCCTCCCCTACACCGAGTCGGACGAGGCCAACCGGCTCCTCGCCGCCGACGGTCTCGCCCTGCTCATCGGGATGCTCCTCGATCAGCAGTTCCCCATGGAGAGGGCCTTCTATGGGCCTTATCTCCTCCAAGAGCGTCTCGGAGAGCCCCTGGATGCCGTCCGGATCGCGGGATGGGACCCCACCGAGCTGGAGACTGTCTTCCGGGGGCCGCCGGCGATCCATCGCTACCCGGGGTCGATGGCCAACCGCACCCAGGAGGTCTGCAGGGCCGTCGTCGAGCGGTACGGGGGGAGGGCGGAGACCCTGTGGGAGACCGCCGAGGACGGAGCCGAGCTGTTGCAGCGACTGATAGAGCTCCCCGGGTTCGGTGTGGCCAAGTCCCGCATCTTCGTCGGTGTACTGGGGCGTCGGATGGGGGTGCGACCCCCTGGTTGGGAGGAGCGCGCCGCCGACTGGCCGAGCATCGCCGATGTGGAGAGCTTCGACGACGTGGCGTTGCTCCGACAGCAGAAAAGGGACATGAGAGCGGCCCGAAAGGCCTGAAGTCGCTCAACCGAAAGACGATCCCTGCCGATACCGATGGTGCAGGGAGGAGCCACAGGTGGTAGGACAGATGCATCTCTCGGGTCAGCTCGATGACTGGAGCATCCACGATTTGCTCCAGATCATGCAGGTCACACGTAAGACCGGCTCGCTCGACATCGAGGGAGAGCGTCGGGGGCGCATCCACTTCCGCAACGGGGGCGTCAGCGGCGCCGAGTTGACCGGTGCCAACGGCATCTACGCGGGGAGCGACAGGGGCTCCATCGCCGACATCCTCTACGTCCTCTCAACCCTCACCGAGGGCGCCTTCTCCGTTGGTCCGGCCGACGGTCCCGATATCGTGGGCTGGGGGGTCGAGGAGGTCCTCGCCGACGTGGAGGCTCTCCGTCATCTCGAGGGCGAGGTCATCGACGCCGGTCTGTTCGAAGCGGGCGCAGTCCGTCTGGTCACCGACGTCGCCGAGTCTGTCACCGTCGACCCCCACGACTGGGCGGCGCTGGCTGCGCTGATCCAACCGTTCACCTTCGCCGAGCTCGAGGCCCAGATGGGGCGTGGAGGTGCGGTCAGGGTGTTCCACACCCTTCACCGTCTCGGTGTGGCCGAGCCGGTCCCTGGTGTGGAGGACGACGAGTCGGTCTGGCTCGACCAGGTCGCCGACGGACTCGCCCCCGAAGCCGACGAGTCGACCTGGTTGGAGCAGAAGACGGCGGAGCCGACACCCGAACCCGTTGCCGCGGCGGTCGAGCCGAAAGGGCACGCCGAACACGAGAGGGTGCTAGGTGTCTCCGCACCGGCTTCAACCACTCTCACCGACGGCGTCTACGACGAGATACGACGCTTGCGGAGCAAAGTCGCCGATCGCTGATCCCCCTGTCGTCCAGGTCGTGAGGCCGTGGCGTCGGACCACCTATCTTTCCCCCGATGCCCGACCGAGGCCCTTGGCAACCCGACCGGCCCCTCTTCATCGGCATCGCCGGAGGTTCGGGGTCGGGTAAGACGACCGTCGCCCACGCGGTGCTGGAACGTCTCGACGGGAGCGTCGCGCTGCTCCAACACGACGCCTACTACCGCCATCAGCCCCATCTCAGCCTCGACGAGCGAACGAGGGTCAACTACGACCACCCCTCCTCCCTGGAGACCGAGCTCCTGGTCGAGCATCTCGAGACGCTCCGCTCCGGGGTCGGCGTGAATCGGCCGGTCTACGACTTCGCCCAGCATCTCCGCTCCGACGATACGGTCTGGATCGAGCCGGGTCGGGTGGTCATCGTCGAGGGGATACTCGTCCTGGCCGAGGACTCGCTCCGCTCCGAGCTCGACCTGAAGATCTTCGTAGACACCGACCCCGACCTGCGTCTGGCCCGAAGGCTGGAGCGGGACATCTCCGAGAGGGGTCGCACCGTCGACTCGGTGATAACCCAGTACTTCGCCAGCGTGCGACCCATGCACATCGAGTTCGTGCAGCCGTCGATGCGATACGCCGACCTCATCATCCCCGAGGGCTACAACCCGGCGGCGGTGGCCACCGTCGTCGAGCTCATCCGGTCACGACTCCACCCATAGAATCGGAGCATGAGCGGTCGGGTCTCGGTAGCCATTATCGGTGTCGGCGCGATGGGAGAGGCCCTTGCCTCCGGATTGCTCGCCGCCGGATGGGCCCCGGACGAAATCGCCCTCTGCGTGCGTCGGGCCGAGCGTGCCGAGGAGCTGTCGAGACTCATCGGTAGCCCGGTCACGTTCGACGTCGCCGAGGCCATCTCGGGCCGCGACGTCGTCGTGGTGGCCGTCAAGCCCCGTGACGTGGCAGTGGTCCTCGAGACGATGGCGGGGGGTATCAGGCCCGGCCAGACCCTTCTCTCTCTTGCGGCCGGGGTCACCACCGCGACCTATGAGACCGGTCTCGGGGAGGTTCCCGTGGTGCGGGCGATGCCCAACACACCCGCTCTCGTCCGGGAGGGTGTGACCGGGATCGCCGCCGGCAGGTACGCCACCGCCCAACATCTCGAAGCCGCCAAGGAGGTTCTTGGTGCGGTGGGGACGGTGAAGGTCATGGATGAAGGTCTTCTCAACGCGGTCACCGCGGTCTCGGGCACCGGACCTGCCTATGTCTTCCTCATGGCCGAGGCACTCACCGAGGCCGCGATGCGGGAGGGGCTCCCGCGCGACGTTGCGGAGAGCTTCGTCAACCAGACCATCCGGGGGGCGGGCCATCTCCTCACCGACACCACCAAGAGCCCGGCTCAGCTGCGCTACGAGGTCACCTCACCCGGGGGGACCACCGCTGCCGCCATGCACATCCTCGAGGAGAGGGGCTTCCGGGCGTTGGTCGAGGACGCGGTGCGGGCCGCAGCCATCCGCTCCGGGGAGCTGGGGGCGGCCCAAGAAGGCGGGGGAGGGGAGACCAGCTGAGTCTCTTCACCCGGGTCACGATGGCGATAACCGAGTCGGACCCGGTGCAAAGACTTGTCACCACCACGCGGCCGGGAAAGACGCTGGCCCGGCGTTTTGTCGCCGGGGACACCCTCGAAGACGCGGTGGCCGCGGCCAGGACACTCAACGACTCCGGTGCGGCGGTGTCATTCGACCTGCTCGGGGAGGAGGTGACCAATCGCGACTCGGCGGTGGTGGCGACCGATGAGTACCTCGACTGTCTGCGTCGGATCGAGAAGGAGGGTCTCGACGCCAACATCTCGGTGAAGCCGACCCAGCTCGGGTTGGCGATCGATCCCTCGCTGGCTGGGGAGAGCATCGACAGGCTGGCCCGGGCGGCGCTGGTGCTCGACAACACCGTGACTCTCGACATGGAGGACTCCAGGTACACCCGGGCGACCATCGAGCTGTTCGAGACGGCTCAGCGAGCGCACGGCAACCTGGGGATCGCCATCCAAGCCTATCTGCGACGCTCCCCATCCGACCTGGAGCGGCTCGTCCCCCTCGGTGGGCACATCAGGCTCTGCAAGGGAGCCTACGTGGAGCCCGAGGAGGTAGCCCTGACGTCGAAGTCCGAGGTGGACCGAGCTTTCGCAGAACAGCTCAGGGTCCTGATGAGAGCGAGCACCACCACACCGGCGATCGCCACCCACGACTCGGCCCTGGTCGACCTGGCTCGGGAGTTGGCCGTGGATCGCGGCCAAGCGCCATACGAGTTCCAGATGCTCTACGGGGTCCGTCCCGACCTGCAACGCCGTCTGGTGGCGGAGGGCCATCGTCTCCGGGTGTATCTGCCTTTCGGATCCGAGTGGTACCCCTATCTGACACGCAGACTCGCCGAGCGGCCCGCCAACGCCTGGTTCTTCGCCCGCGCCATGTTCGGCCACTGAGCTCCTTGACTTCAAGTGCAGTTGATGTCTTAGGGTGCCGCCCATGGCTGTGTCATCCGAGCTGCTGGCGCGTCTCGCCGCGACCAGGACCATCGACCTCATCACCTACGGCCGGAGGACCGGGCTCCCGAGACGCATAGAGATCTGGTGGTTCCATGTCGAGGATCGCTTCGTCATCACGGGCACGCCAGGTCGTCGCGACTGGCTGGCCAACGTCCGGGCCAATCCCCGGGTGATCGTCAAGGCCGCCGGAGTCGAGCTACCAGGTCTCGCCGTGGAGATAGAGGACGCCGAGTTCCGTCGGAGGGTGTTCTCGACACCCCACACCAGCTGGTACAGCACACAGGCCCAGCTGGAGGCCCTGGTGGCCACGGCGCCGATGATCGAGGTGAGTATCTGAGCCCGCTGCTTACATCGCGGTGTGTCGGAGCGTCAGCGGGATCTCGACAAGCTTCTGGGGCCTGACAGGAGATCGATCCCGATCCCACGCGGGCTGTCGGCGGTGGTCGTCGTGGTCGCGGTCGTCGTCCTGTCAACCATGGTCTACCTCTGGCCCCGTGGCGGGACCCCGATCGACCTCGAGGTGATCGGATTCGCCGACGAGTCGCCGGCAGCCGAGGTCATCGCCGCCGAGATGGGGCCCTGCTCCTATGCCCCCGACCTCGACTGTCGCACCGTCGAGTTCCGAGTCGCCACGGGGGAGCATGCTCTCGAGACCGCAATGCTCGAGTTCCCGGACGAGCCGGGGCAACCCGATCTGGCCGTGGGAGACGAGGTCTTCCTCTCCGTGATCGAGATGGAGGACGGCACGGTCAGCTTTCAATACGCCGACCGGGACCGAACCACCCTCTTGTTGGTGCTCTCGGTCGTCTTTGCCGCCGCCGTGGTCGGGCTGGGCCGAATGCGAGGGGTCGCCGCCATCGCGGGCCTGGGGGTCAGCATCGTCGTGCTCGTCTGGTTCATCCTCCCGGCGATCATCGCCGGGCGGGAGGCCGTCCTGGTCGCGATCACCGGAGGGGCCGCCATCGTCCTCGTCTCGCTCTATCTGGCACACGGGTTCACCCCGCTCACCCATGCCGCCGCCCTGGGCGCCTTCACGGCCCTAGTGGTCACCGTGACCCTGTCCTGGCTGGTGGTGACGCTCGCCGGTTTCACCGGTCTGGAGGGTGACGAGGCGTTCTTCCTGCTCGCCCTGCCCGAGATAGACCTACGCGGGCTTCTCCTGGCCGGTGTGGTCCTCGGGGCGCTCGGAGCCCTCGACGATGTGACGGTCACCCAGGCATCGGCGGTGTGGGAGGTCCGGGAGGCAAACCCTGGGCTCGGCGCCGAAGCCCTCTTCTCGGCGGGGATGAGGGTGGGTCGCAACCACATCGTCTCGACCGTCAACACCCTTCTCCTCGCCTATGCCGGAGCCTCACTGCCGCTGCTCATACTCTTCTCCCTGTCCGCCCAGGAGCTGGGAGTGGTTGCCAGCTCCGAGGTGCTGGCGGTCGAGATCGTTCGCACTCTCGTCGGCTCGATCGGTTTGGTGGTGGCGGTGCCGGTGACCACCTGGTTGAGCGCTCGCATCGCGGCGCGCCAGGCCCGATAGCGTCTGCCACCTACACTCGCCGGGCCATGTCCTCGATGCGATCCGACCCCCGACGGGCGGTCTCGTCGGTCATAGAGGGGCTGGGTGTGGTCGCCGCAGTGTCCATCCTGGGTCTGGGTGTCGCCGGGGCACTGGGAGATCATCCCGAGTTCGAGGTGGGGCGTGTCGTCTTCGGCAACGTCCCCGACGTCGTCATCGTCGTCTTCTACGGAGCGGTGTCCGTCTTTGTGTGGCTGTGCTTCCACTTCTTCGCTCTGAGGGCGGCGAGCTGGGCGCAGGGGGCCGGGGAGAGCCGTCTCGGCCAGTGGTCTACTCGCATCCGACGTCTCGGACAGGGCCTGTCGATGCGGACGCTGTGGCGGGACCCCCGGGCAGGTCTGATGCACACGATGATCTACGTTGGGTTTGTCGTCCTCTTCCTAGGGACGGTGACCCTCGAGATCGATCACCTCCTGCCCGCCGGTCTCAAGTTCCTCCGTGGCAACGTCTATCTCGGCTACTCGGCCGTCCTCGATCTCGCCTCCCTGGTTTTCCTGGGTGGTCTCGGTCTCGCCTTTCTCGGCCGCTATGTGGTCCCCAGCTGGCGGCTCCGCTCCAAGACCAAGCCGGAGGACGCCGTGGTCTTGGCCATCCTGACGGTGATCGGGGTCACCGGGTTGCTGACCGAGGCCGCCCGGATCTCAGTCGACGGCAGACCGGACCACGAGGTGTGGTCGTTCGTGGGCTATCCCCTCTCCGCCCTCATCGATCCGGTGTCCGCCGCGGTCTGGCACCGCGGGCTCTGGATCGCCCACGTCGTCTCCTTTCTCGGGTTCCTCGTGATCCTGCCGGTCACCAAGCTGCGCCACATGGTGACCTCCCCGGTGAACCTCTTTCTCTCCGTACACGACCGGCCGAAGGGGGCGATGCGGGAGATGCCCAATCTGGCAGAGGCCGAGGACATCGAGACGATCGGGGCCAGTCTGGCCGCCGATCTCACCTGGAAGCAGATCTTCGACACCGATGCCTGCACCGTCTGTGGGCGATGCACCGCGGTGTGCCCGGCGAACATCACCGGCAAGCCGCTCGATCCCCGGGAGATGGTGCTCAAGACCGGCGAGGTCGCCGCTGCCATGGTCGGTCTCCAGGGGCCGGTCGGCTCGACCATGACCGTCGCACCCGGAGGAGAGCTGTTCGAGAGGGTGACGCCCGACGAGGTCTACGCCTGCACCACCTGCCGTGCCTGTGACGAGATCTGCCCGGTGGGGATCGAGATCGTCGACCGGATCCTCGACATGAGGCGTTATCTCACCCTCATGGAGTCGGCCTTCCCCGTCGAGCTGGGAAAGGCATTCGTGGCCATGGAGAACCAGGCGAACCCCTGGGGTATGAGCCAGCAGGCAAGGGGCTCATGGACCGACGAGCTCGACTTCGAGGTCCCCAGATTCGACGTCAGTGAGAAGGCCGAGTACTTGTGGTTTGTCGGTTGTGCCGGCTCGTACGACGACCGCAACCGGGCTGTCTCGGTGGCCCTGGCCCGTCTCCTTCGCGGAGCCGGGATCGACTTCGCCATTCTCGGGATGAACGAGGTGTGCACGGGCGACCCGGCGCGGCGCGCAGGGAACGAGTTCGTGTTCCAGCAACTCGCAAGTCGGAACGTGGCCACCTTCTCCGAGCTAGGCGTGAAGAAGGTGATCACCCAGTGCGCTCACTGCTTCAACACCATCGCCAACGAGTACCCGCAGTTCGGGGGTGACTACGAGGTGGTCCATCACAGCCAGTTGCTCGCTGAGCTGCTCAACCAGGGCCGGCTGACACCGCCGCAGAGGGAGGACGGCGCGCCGAAGACGATCTCATATCACGACGCCTGCTACCTCGGTCGACACAACGACGTCTACGCCGCTCCACGCCAGGTAGTGGGGGCCATCGGAGATGTCGTCGAGATGCCACGTCACGGGACCAGGGCCCTTTGTTGCGGCGCCGGTGGGGCCCGTTTCTGGATGGAGGAGAAGACGGGAAAGAAAGTGAACGTGGAGCGTGCCGAGGAGGCCCTGGCGACCGAGGCGGACGAGATCGCGGTCGCCTGTCCCTTCTGTTACGTGATGCTCGACGACGGAGTCAAAGAGCTGGGCAGGGGGGATGTCCCGGTGCGTGACATCGCGATGATCCTGGCCGACGGTCTGGTCGCCACCGATCGAGATTGAGGCTCCTCTTCGTCACTCTCCTGCTGACCGGGTGTCTCCCGCAGGTTTCGGCGCCCTCACCGACCGACCCGCCGGAGATCGAGACCACCACCACGGAGCCGGGGGTGGTCGTCACCACGATCACCGCCGCCGAGGGCGCCTCACGTTTCCGAGAGTGTCTCGACTCTCGGGGGATAACGATCGAACCTATCCCATTGGACGCCGCGGGCCATCCCCGCCTCGACCTGGTGCTCCGAAGCCTCGACTTCACCACGGCGGCCAACGCCGAGGCCTTGGATGTCTGCGCGGTGCATCTGATCAGCGGCGCCCTCGATCTCGAAGACTCGGCCCTGGTCGGCTCGGGTGTGTTCGAGCTGCTCGATGAGTTCGGGGATTGTGTGCGGGGGCGGGGCGTTCCCGACTTCCCGGCCGTGGTGGGTGGCTTCAAGGGGATCGGGCCCCCGTTCCCGATCGAGGAGATTCCATACGACGACCCCGATCTGGCGGATGCGGTCGCCGACTGCAGGGCGGTGCTGGCTGGGGAGTGAACCAGGGTCGGACCCGTCGTACGATGACCTGGATGACGGCCATGCCCACCCCTGTCCTCGTCCCGGGGACGGGCGAGGACCTCGAACTCGACCGACCGTGGCTGGTCGTGGTGTGGAACGACCCGGTGAACACGATGTCCTACGTCGTCTATGTGTTTCGCAAGCTGTTCGGGTACGACATCGAGAAGGCGACCAAACTGATGCTCCAGGTCCACTACGAGGGGCGGGCGATCGTCTCCGACGGTCCACGGGAGAGGGCCGAGGTGGACTGTTATCGGCTCCACAACCACGGTCTCTGGGCGACCATCGAGCAATGAGCCACTTCAAGACGACGCGTCGGGGGATCGAGGCCAGCTTCAGCGACGCCGAGCGCACGTTCCTCGGTGACGTGATCCCGCTCCTCGAGGGTCTCGGCCCGACCGGGGACGACCCGGCCGCAGCCCGCCTCACCGTGCCCGTGTACCTTGACGACCCGGTGGCCAACGAGGAGTGGTGGCGGCTCATGGGCACGGATCTCGAAATGGCACGGGAGGCGGATCGTGGGGTCTTCAGCACCGTCATCGGCTCCCGGCAACCGGTGGTCCTCGACGACGCCGACGCCGACGCGGTGCTGCGAGTGCTCAATGAGGCCCGCCTCGTCCTGGGGGCTCGTCTCGGCATCGAGGTCGAGGATGACCATGAGCGTGTGCCCCCGGAGGAGAGGGCGGCCCTCGACTATCTGGGCTGGGTCGAGGAGGAGCTGATCGACGAGCTGACCCGTCGTCTCTGACGCCGCCTCATCCCGGCCGTGTAGGTTGGGGACACCCCCGGGGAGACGGATGCCACGAACTGTCGACGTCGATCCGATTGCAGACCTGCGGAGCCCCTCCGGCTCCCTGATCACCTTATACGTGCGCCGGCCCGCCCCGGGTGGCTTTGCCGCACTCCTCACAGATCTCCTCAAGCCGATCAGGGGGCGGAGCGAGGAGGCCGACCGCGAGGTGGTCCTCGCGGTGAGGGGGGACGTCGAGCGGATCCGAGAGCTGGCTGGTCGTTTCGAGTTCGAGTCCGCTCCGTCGTACGTGGTCTTCGCCTCCCAACTCGACGGAGTCTTCGCGGTGGAGCCCTTGACCCACGAGACGCCCGATGTGGCGATGATCGGTCCCCGCCCCTACCTGCGACCCCTGCGCGCCGCACCACGGGCCCTGCGATGCGGCGTGCTCGTCGCCGACCATGCCTCCGCCCGGGTCTTCGTCGCGTCGGGGAGGGTGGTGACCGAGATAGGCCGGCCGTTCGCCGCCGACATAGGAAAGCCAAACTTCGGCGGGTTCGCCGGGTACGACGAGCAGGGGGCCCGGTCACGGGCCGAGGTCGAGACGGCCCGCATGTGGAAGCAGGCGGCGGAGGTGCTCCTCGCCGAGCATCGGAGCAAGTCATTCGACTACGTGGCCATCGGCTCCCGGGAGGAGACGACGGACGATCTGGTGCGCTCGCTTCATCCCTATCTCGCCGCCCTCCCCAGGGTGGTCTTCCCCGCCGGTCCCGGGTCGGTGACGTTGCAGACCCTCCGCGTGCAGCTGGCTTCCCACGACCTCGAGGTCAGCCGTCGTGGTCAGGACGCGATCGCGACCCGTGTGTGCGAGGTCGCCCGGAGCGGTGGCAATGCGGTGCTGGGGCTGGGGCCGACCCTGGGGGCGGCCAACCTGGGAGCCGTCGACACCCTCGTGGTCGCCGGGGAGTTCACCAAGCCTGGCGCCATCTGCAGCAGCTGCTCCCGCCTCTCCCGGCTGGGCGGGGAGTGCGCGTTTTGCGGTGGAGACACCTTCGAGATCGACGACGTGGTGGCGGCGATCATGGAGAGCACCGTCGATCATGGGGGCGTCGTCCATCAGATCGAGGTCGCTTCACCGCTCGACACCGAGGGAATCGGGGCCCTGACCCGTTTCCCTGTGCCGGTCGCCGCCGGGTAGATTCGCCAGGTGTCGACCGTCGCCCTCATCCTGGCTGCCGGCGGGTCTCGGAGACTGGGTCGGCCCAAGCAGCTCGAGCCCTGGGGGGAGACCAACCTGCTTGGCCATGTAATCCGAAAGGCGGCCACGTTCGGAGTGGACGAGGTGTGGGTGGTCCTCGGTCATGACTGGGAAAGGATTCTCTCGGAGACGGATCTGGGTGGGGCCGTCGTGGTGGAGAACCCGGAATGGGAGGAGGGAATCGCATCCTCACTGCGTGTCGGGCTCGACGCCCTGACCCGGTTGTCGAGATGCGAGAGGGCGCTGATCCTCATCGGGGACCAACCAGAGCCCTCCGCGACCGTGGTGAAGACGCTGCTCGAGTCCCATCTCAGGTCGGGGCGTCCAGTGAGCATCCCCAAATACCGGTACGCCTTGGGCAATCCGGTGGTGGTGGAGCGTTCCCTGTGGCCACGTCTCATGTCGCTGGAGGGTGATGAGGGCGCCATGCGTCTCTGGCGCGCCCACCCCGAGTGGGTCAACGAGGTGTGGTTCGGTGACCCGGCGCCACGCGACGTGGACACCGAGGCCGACATCGCCGAGCTGAGACCCCGTCACGGACCCCCGGCGGGGTCGATTGTCTAGAGTCAACCGGGTCGGGTGACGGCGGAGAAAGGACAGATGGCGAGCATCGACCAGGTCGCCGGGGTCGACCACAAAAAGGCGACCAAGCTGCGCAAGGCCGGCATCAGGACGAGCAAGGCGCTGATCGAGACGGCGTCGACACGACGGGGGCGCTCCGAGCTGGCGAGGGCCACCGGCATCACCCCCAAGGATCTCCAGATGTGGGTCCACCACGCAGACCTTCTCCGGGTGCGTGGGGTGGGCGCGGAGTATGCCGAGCTCCTGGTCGCCGCCGGGGTCGACACAATCCGTGACTTGAGACGTCGCAACCCCACGGCGCTGGTCGCAAAGATCATCGGGTTGAACGGGGCGAACCGGGTCGTGAACAGGCTTCCCACC
>JAKEHF010000211.1 GCA_022615295.1 Actinomycetota bacterium
AGGGGGAGGGAGGAGGTCTTGAGGCCCTTCAGTGCGTGGGCAGAGTACCCAGGGTGGGGCCCGGGGCGCCGTCTTCGGCGGCCTCACCCTTGTTCAGAAGAGGGTGTCCAGGGCCACCCGATGACGGAGATGGGGGCCGTTGTTCCTCACCGAGTTGACCTCACGTGAGACGTGATGCTCCATGAGCTCGGCGGGGTCATGGCCATCAAGGAGACTGAGGACACTGTCGGGTTCGGTGAGCTCCCGGTCCAGCCAGCGATCCCAGGTCTGGCGAGCCAGACCAAGCGGCATCCGGTCGTGGATCGGGGCGATCGGGCCTTCGGCCTCCGTAGTGATGATGGTGCAGGTCCTTACCCAATCATCCAGGTCCGGGTCGTGCCGGGTCGCCCAGAGACCGGCGAAGACCATGGGATGACCGTCGGCCCGGTAGACCCAGTGGGGATGCCGGCCCTGCTCTTGCGGCTCCCACTCGTAGAAGCCGTCGGCGGGGATGAGACAACGGCGACGGTGGAAGGACTCGCGGAAGGTGTTGTTGGTGGCCACCGTCTCCGCCCTGGAGTTGATGTGGATCGACTTCCCGTCTTTTGCCCAGTGGGGCACCAGACCCCAGCTCATCGAGGCGAGAACGCGTTTTCCCTCACGCTCGGCCACCACGTAGACGGGGTCGGTGGGCGCCACGTTCCAGCTCTTCTCCAGGGCCTCGGTGACGACCTCGTCGACAGCGAAGTACTCGGCGTAGAAATCGAGGTCCCCTGTGATGGAGAAACGGCCACACACCTCCCCAGGGTAAAGGCCCTCACAGCGGAATCCCGACCTGTGTGAGCAGTTGACGTAGTACAGCTACATCAACTGCTCACACTTGGTGGCGAGCCCGTCTGTAAGCCGGATTCTGTCGTGGACGACCATCCATCTCGACCGGCCGTCACCGGCCGGCTCATGCGGCCTACCCGGGACTTGATCGGCGGGACACCGACGTCCCTGCTTGGCCTTGCTCCGGGTGGGGTTTGCCGAGCCGCCCCGGTCGCCCGGGACGCTGGTGGGCTCTTACCCCACCGTTTCACCCTTGCCTGTGCCCTGGGGCCATCGGCGGTCTGCTCTCTGCTGCACTTTCCGTCGGGTCACCCCGCCTGGGTGTTACCCAGCACCGTTCCCTGTGGAGTCCGGACTTTCCTCGGTCTTGCGACCGCGGCCGTCCGACGGGCTCGCCACATGATTCTACGTCGACCCGGCCCGCCTTCTTCCCGCCACCCAGGCCGCCAGCCCGGACACGACCATCGCCAGCACGGCCATCCACACGACGGACCCGGTCCCTGCCGGGCTCCCCCCAAGACGGGCGACCAGAATCACCACCGCCGCAAGACCCAGACCCGCCACCTGTCCGTGGAACCGGGGGGAGTTGGGCGCCCGCCACCCGGCGATCAGACCGGCGACGACGAACCCGACGACCACCCCGATGACCAGACCGATTCCGGCCCCATCGCCCACTCCGGCCAGGGTGAGCGCCCCCCCGAAAAGGAGCGCGGTCACCGACGCCGCCAGACCACCGGCGGCGACACCGAGAACCACGACCCCCAGGCTCAGCGCGGCGATCACATGCCGATCATGCCAGGAAGCCCGAAATCCGCAGAGGTCGTGACGTCCCCAAATAGCCTTTTGGGGTGTGCAGTCCCGTCGGACGGGCAGTGGTCACAGGACGATTTCGAAGAGGAGAGGCAGTGGTCATCAACAAGTACCTGGCCGAGTTCCTGGGGACCTTCATCCTGGTCGCCATGGGCTCGATGGGGATTCTGGCGGTCGGCGGCGCCACAGGCGCCGCGGAGATGGTCGCCATCGGTCTGGCCTTCGGACTGGCCCTGCTCGCCGCGATCTGGGTGGCGGGTCACGTCTCCGGGGGTCACTACAACCCGGCCGTCACCCTTGCCGCCCTGCTCGACAGGCGGGTGGGGCTATCCGACGCCATCGGCTACTGGGTCGGCCAGTTCGCCGGCGCCGGGGTCGCCTCACTGGTGGTGTGGGCGGCCGCAGGCAGTCGGGATGCGGTGGGTCGCACCGCCACCACCTATGAGGACCTGGGCACGGCGATCATCGTCGAGGTGTTGCTCACCGCCATCTTCGTGTGGACCATCCTCACCGTCACGAAGAGGGGCGGCAGCCACGCCCCGGCGGCTATCGCCCTCACCCTGGTAGCAGTGCATCTCGCCGGGATCCCCTTCTCTGGGGCCTCGGTCAACCCGGCACGCTCTTTCGGGCCGGCGGCAGTTGCGGCGAACTTCGACCCGCTCTGGGTGTACATCTACGCCCCATTGATCGGGGCGGTGGTGGCCTTCGCCCTCTACCGGATGTTCCCGGCCGAGTCGTAGACCCGTCAGGCCAGGAGCGGGCCCTCGGCGAGGTCCTCCAGACCCATCACCCAACCCGCCGGGAGCTTCCAGTGTCTGGCGCCACGGATCATGGCGTCGAGGTATTCGGTCGTGGGTCGATGGGCCCCGTTCGCCGGCGTCTCGGAGACGAATGTGAGACAGGCGTACTTGTTGCCTTCACGGTCCACTGCCTTGTGGTCGAAGCCGGGGGCCCTTCCCTCCTCGAGGACCGCCTCGACGAGGGTGTCTACCTCCGATTCGGGGATCTCGAAGACCGCTCCCCACACCGTGTGTGAAGGGTCCCGGGTGAGGGTGGGTCGTGGCTCACCGACGACGGAGGGCACGAAGTCGAGCCTTGTCTCGGGGTAGTGGGCCGTGAATAGGAATCTGGCCCCGGGGGCCATCTTCACGATGACCTCTGGGTCGAGTGTCGCGTCGTAGGCGAAGTAGAGGGTCGACACGGCCGTTCGAGTTTACCGGTTGGTGTCGGTCACAACGGGGAGAGAGCCCCACCCCTGACCAGCGAGCGAGCCCGGTCGTATTCGGCGAAGGCGGAGGACATGACAGTCTCGACCCCGAAGGGTGGGACCGATGCCGTGGTGGCGGCCCGTAGATCGCCGAGACGGCGCGGGTCGGTGGCCAGCCGGAGGAGGTCGGCGGCCATCTCCCGGTCGCTGGCGGCGAGGAGCCCATCCTGCTCGTTGGTGATGAACTCCTCGATGCCGGTGCCGGAGCGCCCGACGACGACGAGGCCCGCCGTGCGCGCCTCGAGGACGGCCAGACCGAATGCCTCACGGGTGGCGGGGACGCAGAAGACGTGGGCCGCACGGTATGCCTCACGGAGCCGGTGGCGCGGGGTACGCCCATGAAGGGTGACGACGTCTTCCAGGCCATGGAGTCTGATGCGACGTCTCACCAGCGCTTCCTCAGGCCCGGCGCCAAATATCTCAAGGGTCACAGAGCCCGGCGGGAGCTCGTCGACCACCCGGGCGATGATCTCGATCAGGGCCCTGGTCCTCTTGCTGGGCACAAGACGCATGGTCGAGATGCAGCGCAGCGGAGGAGTGGTGGGGGCCACCTCGTCTCCCGAGGGGGCCCACGCCTCGAGGTGAATCCCGTTGTGGAGCACCTCGACTTGGGCGGCGAAGACCCGGGCTACCTGGTTCCCCGCTACCCGGCTCACGGCCGACCAGGCGATGGGAGCGTCCTCCCAACCGGTCATCTTGGCCCAGGGCCGGAGCACCGGATAGGCATGGTCGAGCATGCTGTGCCACGTGGTGGCCACCGGTATTCCTCGGGCGATGCCCACCCGGGCCCCCTGATAGGCGAAGGGGCTCAGGGTGCCGGCGTGGACGTGGAGGACGTCTGGTCGTAGCTCCTCGACGAGACGGTCGACATGACGGATGGCTCGCGGATTGAACGGGGCGCGGAACGGAAGACGGGCGCCCATGCGATGGATGGTGAGGCCGTCCTCGTCGCTCGTGTGCCCGCCCCGCTCGTGGTCGACGCCGGGCTCCACCGTGAGCACGTGCACCTCATTACCTGCTTCGGCCTGGGCATGGGCCAGCTCACGGATCTGGGACTCGACGCCTCCGACACGTGGTGCATAGCAGTCCGAAACATGGAACACCCGCACGGGCCGGAAGATTACCGCCGAATCTGACGTGTGGTTCCGGGCGTAGCGGGGACGGCCCCCTAGCGTTGTGGCGTGAGATGGACGGCGTTGGCCATCGTCCTGGTCATCACGGCCTGCGCCGGCGGAGACCCGGTGGCGACCACAGGTGCTCCGGTTGCCACTACCACCACCGCACCCGTCACCACGATGACCGGCACGGGGAGGGAGATCGCTCCCGACTTCACCCTGGACCTCAACGACGGCGGCAGCTACACCCTCTCCGAGACCGACAAGCCGGTTTTCCTCGTGTTCTGGGCTGAGTGGTGCCCGACCTGCCGGAAGGAGCTGCCGGTTGTCGACCGGATCTCCGAGGATTACGTCGAGGTCATCGATTTCGTGGCCCCGGCCTGGAAGTCGGGTGAGGAGGCGGCCATCGCTGCTGCGGCCGAGCTCTTCCCCTCGGGAAACATCATGTGGGGTCTCGACCCGGACGAGGTCATCTTCAAGGCCTACGGCGTCCCTTACCAGCCGGTGACGGTGCTGATCGGGGCCGACCGGACCGTGGTCGAGGCCTGGGCCGGGATACGACCGGAGTCCGAGATCAGACAGGCAATCGAGAACCTCCTGGCCGTGGCCGGGTGACACCTAGTCTCGGGGACCGATGACGCATCGCTGGCACGACACGTTGCATGCCCTCGAGATGCAGCTCCTCGACCCAGTCGTGCGTTCCGACCCGGAGCGTCTGTCACGTCTGCTCCGCGACGACTTCATCGAGTTCGGGAGCTCGGGCCGGGTATACGAGAAGTCAGCTTTGATCGACATGATCACCCACGAGCATCACGCCCGCGTGGTGATCAGGGACTTCACCGTCCGCGAGCTGGCCGGCGACACGGCACTGGTCGCCTATCGGAGTGTGGGGGGATCGGGTCAGGAGGCGAGGCGCAGCTCGGTGTGGGTCAACGAGAGCGGGGTGTGGCAGATGGTGTTCCACCAGGGGACGAGGATCCCCAATACCTGGGGCCCGGTGGGCGGAACCTAGACACCGCCCGACCGTAACCTCATCGGGGTTGAGAAGGTTCGAGTTGCTCCTCTTCTTCGCCGCCGTCTTCGCCGTGACCTGGCCGGCGGTCTTCGGGGTGAGGCCACGCCGCGGCATAGCCACCCTCGTCCTCACCGGCGCCCTCATAGCCCAGCTTCAGGTCGAGGGCTATCGATGGCAGCTCCTGCCCCTCTACACCGTGGTGGCGGGGCTGGCGGTAGGGGACATCATCTTCATCGACAGACGTCTCCGCTGGTCGAACCGACTGGCCAGGGGAGTGTTCGGTCTCGCCGGTGTGGCCCTGTCCGCTGCCCTGGGATTCGTCCTCCCCGTCCCCACCCTTCCCCTCCCCTCGGGTGGCCTGCAGGTGGGGACCTTCAACGTGGAGTTGGTCGACAGCGATCGTGAGGAGACTTACGGGCCCGCCCCGGGCGGGTCGCGTCGTCTCATGGCCCAGGTCTGGTATCCGGCGACGAACGCCACGGGCCTGCCGTTGCCCTGGACGGCCGATTGGGATGTGATAGCCCCGGCCGTCTCACGCCGACTCGGTCTGCCGTCGTGGTTTCTCGACCACACCCGATACACGATGAGCCACTCCTATGAGGGGTCGCCGGTGGCTGCAGGCGTCTTCCCGGTGGTGGTCTACAGCCATGGGTGGGGGGGCTTTCGGAGCGTGGCGATCAACCAGCTCGAGACCCTGGCATCGAATGGTTACGTGGTGGTCGCCGTCGACCACACCTTCGGCTCGGTGGCGACGAGGTTCCCCGACGGAGAGGTGGTCGAGCTGGACCCCGCGGCGCTACCGCCAGTCGAAGAGGTTGGTGATGAGCACCATCTGGAGGCAGCCGGCGATCTGATCGGTGTCTTCGCCGCCGATCTGGTGGCCGTCATCGACGAGCTGGAGCAGGGGTCCGAGGGTGTCTTTGCCCGGGTGGCGGCGAGCATCGACCTGCAACGTCTCGGAGTATTCGGCCACTCGGCCGGTGGCGGGGCCGCCATCGAGGTCTGTCTCGAAGACGAGCGTTGTGACGCGGTTCTCGGCCTCGACCCTTGGGTCGAACCGCTCCCGGACGGGGTGCTCAGGGAGACCCCCACCCGGCCCGCCCTGCTCATGCGCTCCGACGAGTGGCGTGACTCCCGCAACGAGGCGGTGCTCCGTGGTCTGGCAGGGCGGGCGGAGGCGGTCACCTACTGGATCGACGTGGCCGGGGCCGAGCACAACGACTTCGTGGCGATGCCCCTCCTTTCCCCGTTTGCCTCGCAACTGGGTCTCAAGGGCCCGATCCCGGCGGGCCGGGTGATCCCCATCGTGGAGAACTACCTTCTGGGGTTCTTCGACGTCTATCTCCTCGGGACCGGCCCCGCCGGTCTGGAGAGCGTCAACTTCCCAGAGGTGTCCGTTGAGGTGGTGAGACCCTGACAGTGTCGGCGAGCGGTCCTCAACCCTCGGGCGTCCGACGGGTGTCCCCGGTGACGGTCTGACCGGGGCGTTCGCCACGTCTGATGGCGTCGATGGTCGCCCCGAGGGTGAATGCGTCTGCCTCGCCGATGATCTTGGCTACGACGATCCCCTCGGGGTCGATGAAAAACGTCTCCGGGATGCCGAACACCCCGTAGGCAATGGCCGTCCTGCTCCCCGGGTCGGCCAGGTAGTCGGCCCACTCGGTGGTCCCCGCCTCACCCAGGTAGGCGAGCGCCGCCTCCGAGCTCTCTTGATAGGCGATCTGGGCGAGTCTCACTCCACTCCCGCCGAAGACGTCCATGGTGGCCAGCAGGTCGTCGTGCTCGAGACGGCACTCGAGACACCACGAGGCGAAGAAGTTGACGAGGACTATCTGACCGCGGTGATCGGAGAGTGAGACCGTCCCCGAGCCGTCGAGGGTCTCGAGCTCGAAGCCAGGGGCGGGCCGGCCGATGAGCGGCGACTCCACGAGACCGGGGTCGGAGCCGAAGCGGCCGGCGAGCACCACGGCGAACACCACCGTCGCCAACGCAATCCCGTAGCCGAGCCAGCGGAGCCGGCTCATCGGCATGGCTCGCTCTCTGAAAGGGCGGTCAGGTCCTCCTCGATCAGGACCCGAGACTCGGCGTCGAGACCAGGGGAGGAGAGGAGGGCCGTGAAGAGGTCCTCGGCCGCGGAAGCGTCGCCCAGACCACACCAGAGCACCCTTCCCTTGAGGTAGCGGGCGGTTATCGAGTCCACATCGATGGATAGGGCCTGATCCAAGAGGCCCAGGGCCGTCTCCGCCTCGCCGTTACCGTCCCAGGCCATCCAGCCAAGACCGATGAGTGCGGTCACCACCTGGGAGGCGCTCGCCGCCTCCGACTCGGCCACCGCCAGAAAGTGAGGAAACGCCGCCTGATAGTCGCCCGACGTGAAGTAGCGCTCGGCGAGGGCGAGCCGCATCCCGTCGATGGCCGGATCGTCCTGGTTGGCGACGATGACAGCCTCCATGGTCGCGTTGGAGACCTCGTCGAGACTCTCGACCTCGAGCCCGGCGACACCGCTCAACCCGTCCGTGCGCTCGCGGAGGAAAAAGCCGGCGATGACCACGATCACGATGAGGACGGCGATGGTCGCCAGCGCGGTTACCGCCGTCCTGGTCCTAACGGGTCGGGTCGGGGTCTCCTCCCCAGACGTGACGGGGGCGCGTCGCCACCACCAGATCACCATAAGACCCAGGAGCAGGGCCGCCACCGGAGCTGCCCAGAGAACGATCGTTGGACCGCTGACCGGCGGATCGAGGAGCACCGCCCCGCTGAATGAGGAGAGGATCTCGTCGACGATCTCGGCGTCGGAGGCCCCGGCGGCGACCCGCTCCTCGATGAGGTCCATCATGTCCCGCGCCATCGGCGCCGGGGACTGGGCTATCGACTCGCCCTGACAGACCGGGCACATGATCGCCGAGCCCAGCCTGGCGACACGGTCGTCCTCCGACGGGTTGGTCGCAACCAAGAAGACGATGAGGACCGCCAGGATCGTCATCGTCGCCAGGGTGATGGTGTTGCGGCCCCGCTCAGACATCTGCGGTTTGGCGGAGCGCCGCCGCCCTTCGTTCCCCCCCACGAGCCCGGATCGACAGGACCCCCCCGCCGGCGGTGATCAGACCGCCGACCCAGAGCAACCAGATCATGGGCGAGGTGTCGAACGTGATCGTGGCGCTCTCCGAGCTGAGGGCGAGCAGGGTGACGTAGAGGTCGCCGGACGGCCGGCTACGCACCGCGGGAGTGCTGACCCCGGTGGTGTCGGCTCCGAAGTAGTTGGCCGCGGGCTCCATGACCCAGCTCCGCCCCGCATCGTCGCCGACCTGGAGTCTCGCTCCACGCGTGGTCCTCCCCGGCTCGGTCTCCTGAAACGGAGAGGTATAAGCGACGGTGTAACCGGCGAAGGCGACCGTCTCCCCGGGAGCCATATCCACCTCGAGGTGGTCACCGAGGTTGGCGGCAAAGGCGATGCCCAAGGCGACGAGGACCACACCCACATGGCTGAGCTGACCCGACCAGAAGCCGGGGTCACCGCCCACGACACTCCGGAGGGAGTCGAGCAGTGAGGGTTCGGGTCGTCTCGCCGCCTGCTCGAGGAGAAGCCCGACGATGATCGCCACAACGAACACGCCGAGGACCACGGCGAGGACCACCCAGCCGATCCGGGTGACCGTGAGGGCGGTGAGCAGTCCGGCGCCCAAGGCAATCAAGCCCGGGGCTCGCGTCCGGCGCCAGATGAGACCGGGTGGGGTCGCGGTCCAGGGGGTGATCGGCCCGAACCCCATGACGAGGAGGAGGAGGAACGACAAGGGCACCGCCAGCCGGTTGAAGAACGGCCCCCCGACACCGACGCGGGTGCCGGTGAATGCCTCGAGGACCAGGGGGTAGGTGGTCCCGATCAACACCACGAATGCGAAGACGGTGAGGATCATGTTGTTGGCCAGGAACGCCCCCTCCCTGGAGACGAGATCGCCGACCCTGGGGCTGCCCACGAGCATGTGACTCCGTTGTGAGAAGAGAAGGAATGACCCGGTCAGGATCGCGACCAGGAAGACGAGGAGCACGGGTCCGATCGCGGATTGGGTGAAGGAGTGCACGGAGTTGATGGTCCCGGACCGGGTGAGGAAGGTGCCCAGGATGGTGAGGGCGAATGCCCCGATCACGAGAACGAGGTTCCACGCCTGGAGCATCCCCCTTCGCTGCTGGACCAGACCGGAATGGATGAAGGCGGTGGCCACCAGCCATGGCATGAACGAGGCGTTCTCAACCGGGTCCCAGGCCCAGTAGCCACCCCAGGAGAGGACCTCGTAGGCCCACCAGCCGCCGAGCACGATGCCCATCGTCAGGAACGACCAGGCCACGAGGGTGGAGCGGTGGCTGCGACGCAGCCACTCGGCCCCGGGACGAGTCAGAGCAAGGGCCGCCATGGCGTAGGCGTAAGGCACTGTGAGCCCGACAAAGCCCAAATAGAGCATCGGGGGGTGGAAGGCCATCAGGATGTGGTTCTGGAGGAGCGGGTTGGGTCCCGGGCCCTCTAGTGGCGCCTCGGCGAGTGCGAGGGGCCATGCGGTGGAGGCGACGCACCCCCTCTCCACGGCCTCAACGCACACCTCGAAGGGGTTGGCCACGGTGAGCATCAGACCGAAGAAGAACAACGCCACCAACCCCATCACGGCCAGGGCGGCCGCGCCGAGCTCGTCGGGGCTTCTGCGGTAGGTCTTGTGGACCATCCAGGTGAAACCGGCCAGCACCAGACCCCAGAGCAGGATCGACCCCTCCAACGCGGCCCATGCGGTGGCGACGTCGAAGGGGAACGGTGTGGTGGTGGCGTGATGGTTGGCCAGATAGGCGATGGTCAAGTCGTCGGTGGCCAGGGCGAGCTGCATTGCGGCCATCGCCACCACTGCCCCGGAGAGGAGCAGTCTCGTCGGGGCACCCAGGTCCACCGTTCCGCCACCTGGCCTGGCGGCACGGGCTCCCCGGACCACGAGCAGACCGGCCCCCAGCGCGGCGCCGGCGACACCCAACGTCCCGAGCAGGGCCAGCATCAGCCCTCGGGGAAGGCCCCGCCCTCCTCGGGGATCTCGTAGTTCTCGTCGTGTCGGATGAGAACCGTGTCGGCGGCGAACACTTCGCCGTCCCAGGCCCCCTCGACCAGGACCGGCACCCCCTCGGTGAACAGAGGTGGCGTCGTCCCGGTGAGGACCACGACAACATCGGCTCCGCCGTCGGTGACCACGAACTCGATGGTGTCTCGCTCTGTGACCAATGAGCCCTCCACAACCAGACCGGCGAGCCGAAACCGCTCCCCGTCGGAGAACTGCGCCCGTTGCTCGGCGGCCTGGGTCGGATACAGGTAGTAGGTCAGGTTGTTGCCCAGGGAGGCAGCGGTAAGCACCAGGACGAGGGCGATGACCCCGCCGAGGACGAGGAAGAGGGCTCTTCTCCGGTCCACGGCGTCAAACCCCGGTCTGGCGTCTCTTCACATACAGAGAGCCGGCGTAGATGACGATGAGGGTGTAGCTCACCACGTAGGTGACGACCACGACGACGGTCTCAGACATCTTCGATCTCGCCTGTGCGTGGCGGTGTCACCGCGGCCCCGGCGAGCTCCCCGGTGGGGGTGGCGCCCCCCATCCTCCTCGCCAGCCCCACTCGCGTCGCCAGCAGGGTGACATAGACGAGTGTGAAGGCGGCCACGTTCACAGTGAGGGCGATGACCATCTCGTCGGGCATGGTGGCCCCGTCGGGTCTGATCGACTGGGTTTGGTGGAGCGTCCGGAACATGTTCACCGAGAAGTAGACCAAGGGCACCTGGATCACGGCGATGGAGCCGAGAATGGCCGAGCGTCGTGCCCGGGAGTAGGGGTCGTCGGTGGCGGAGCGGAGGGCGAGATAGCCGATGTAGACGAACAGCATCACCGCGGTGGTTGCCATACGGGGGTCCATCCAGTCCCAGGCCACGCCCCAGACCGCCTTACCCCAGATCATCCCCACCGCGATGCCGATGGCGGTGAACAGCACACCGATCTCGACGGACGCGGCGGCCACCCGGTCCCAGCGCTGCCTCTTGCGGATCAGCCAGCCGATGGAGGCGACAGAGGTCACCGCGAAGGCGAGGAAGGCCAGCCACAGGGTGGGGACATGGATATAGAGCAGACGGCTGTACTCGCCCTGCAACACGTCGGGCGGGGCGGTGAGCGCGAACCAGAGACCGACCCCGAGACCGACCACCGCCAGGGCATACGCCACCCGGAGCCGTGTCATCTCCCCGCCTCCTCCAGAGGCCGTGCCAGACCGACACCCGCCACCAGGAGAGCGATATCGGTGCCGGTCATGAGCAGCATCCAGGGGAGGATACCGGTGCCGTCGGATACTGCCGCCAGGGTCTGTGAGGCGGCGAGGACCAGGGGGAGGGACAAAGGGGCGATGAGGAGCGAGGCGAGACCGGTCCGGTGACGGAGACCCGTCGTCGCCTCCCCGACCAGGGTGGACAGCGTGGTCAGCCCGGCGGCGAACAGGAGGGCGGCCAACCCCGTCACCCACCACGAGGTGGTCTCGGAGTCATAGAGCGCCACCATCGCCACATACACGACCACCAGGAATCCGGTCATGACCACCGCACCCGAGATCGCCCTCCCCAGGAACCGGGCGGCCGGATCCAGACCCGCCAGCGCCTGCATGTCGCGTCTCGGGGGAGTGTCGGTGGCAGAGTGACGCAGCGCCACCTGCATGCCGAAGAGGATGCCCAGGGTCCAGAACACCGCCGGGCCGACCCGTCTCATGGTGGCCAGCTCCACACCCAGGGCGATCGGGAAGACGAAGAGGGCCGCCACCGCAAAGGGGAGGACGATTCTGAACACATCTCCGATCCGTCGCTCGACCACCAGGTCGACACGGGCGATCTCCACCACCTGCGTCCAGAGACTCATCCCATCACCCTTCCCCCGGTCAGCTCGACCACGGAATCGCACCCGGAGAGGAGCGTCCGGTCATGAGAGACCATCACCGCAGCGCCGCCCGCGGAGAGGGCGCGGGCCACCAGGGCGTCGACGAGACCCACCGCGTCGCGGTCGAGCCCGCTGGTCGCCTCGTCGAGGAGGAGGAGCCTTGGCCGGCGCATGAGAAGAGCGGCGATCTCGACGCGGCGCAGCATCCCGCTCGAGCTGGCGTCCGCCCTGCGACCCGAGGCGCGTTCGAGACCGACCAACGCCAGGGACTCTCTCGTCCCGGCGGAATCGATCCCGGCGAGACGGGCGATGTGGGAGAGGTTCTCCGCGAGGGTCAGCTCGGGGATCAGCGACGGGGCGTGGCCGATGAGACCGATCGCCGGTCTCACCCGATACACGTCGGTGGTGCCGGACACGGCGCCGAGGACCTCCACACGCCCCTGGTCCGGCCTCTGCAATGTGGCCATGAGTCTGAGCAGGGTGGTCTTCCCCGAGCCGTTGGGCCCGGCGAGACCCATGACCTGGCCCGCGGAGAGCGTCAGGGTGACGCCCCGGAGCACGGGCCTTCCACCTAGGGAGACACCGGACTCTTCGAGGACGACCATCTGCGACACGACAGGAGTCTCACCGGGGTCGTCGGGACACTCAAGTCACGCGGCGCGGTCCCGCGGGATGGGGAGACGTTGGAGAGGATGCACCGGCAGTGCCAGCTCACCCGTCGCCGAATGGAGACGGAGCGGCGCTGTCTCCAGCCAGCGCCAGATGAGCATTGCCTCCTCCGCGACCTCGATCGTCGGTGGCACCTCCGACGGTGTGAAGGGGATCTCATCCTGCCACCTCGAGGGCTCCGAGGCGACGTGAACGAATCGGCCGTGGTCGATCATGACGAGGGCCCCCTCGGCGGTCTCTATCTCGAGCAGACCGGCACGCTGCAGGGCGCCCCACACCCTCCGCATCTGGAGGGCGCGGGCCAGCGCGTCGTGTCTGTCCCTCACCCAGGCTGCCTCCTCATACCGATGGGAATCGGCGAGACGAACCATCCTCACGGCGAGAGGTCCGAGGAGGAGATCCGGTCTCGCGGTTATCCCGGTGACGAGACGCTCCACGATCTCGTCGTACTCGGCAACGTCCATGGTGCCGTCGCAGGGGCACCGGCTCACCCCTATCTGGGCTGAGGCGCACTTCCCTGTCTGCGTCGGTCGACGCGCCATGCAGCGTCGTACCGGCACCGCGTCCCAAAGTGCGCTCATCACCATCTCGGCGCCCCTTCGGGAGCGGAAGGGGCCGACATAGGCGAGACCGTCGGGTCTGACACCGGTCACCAATGAGAGCCTGGGGAACCTCTCCCTGGTCACCTTTACGAAGTGGGAGGCTCGTGGGGGCCGCGAGCGACGGTTGTACCGGGGCCGGTGGGCGTGGATGAGGCGAAGCTCCGTGATCTCCGCCTCGAGGGTGCCGGCACAGACGATCGTCTCGATCGACGCCAGCTCCCGCATCATGTCGGCCACCGAGCGTCTCGTGTCGCCGTGGAAGTACTGGCGGACCCTTGCTCTCAGATTGGCCGCCTTGCCCACATAGATGGGGTGCCCCGTCTTGTCGAGGAACACATAGACGCCTGGGCTGCGGGGGAGGTCGGTGGTGAGGCCGATCTTGCGGTAATGGGGGTCTCCCCGGGCGTGACGGAGGGCGAGGAGATCGTCGAGATTGGTGACCCCCAGCGTGCCCGCTCGCTCCAGCAGGGCATGGAACACGTGGGCGGTCGCCCTGGCGTCCTCGAGGGCACGGTGGACCGGGGTGACCGGGCTCCGGAAGTGGCGTGACAGGGTCTGCAGACGCAGGTCCCGCACCTCCGGCCTAACCAGACGACGCGCCAGGGCCGCGGTGTCTACGCCGCGGTTGGCCAGCGCCGGGTAACCGAGACGCTCGATGGAGGCGGCGAGGAACCCGAGGTCGAAACGGAGATTGTGGCCGACGACGACCGCGTCACCGATGAACTCGAGGAGGGTGGGGAGAGCGGTCTCGATTGGTGGGGCTCCGACCAGCATCATCTCGGTTATCCCGGTCAGGATGGTGATGAATGGGGGAACGGGGAGACCGGGGTCGACGAGGGTCTGGAACACCCCGATCTGCTCGCCACCTCGATACCTGACCGCTCCGATCTCGGTGATGGCGCAATCGGCTGGCGATCCGCCGGTGGTCTCCAGGTCGAGGACACAGAAGGTGACGTCATAGAGGGGTGTGGAGAGCTCGTCGAAGCTGGTCTGCACCCCGTACATGTGTTCGCAGCGTATCCGGCCATGGTGACAGGAACGCTCCGTTCACCGTCGGGACGATCCGGGAGGCGCCCCTCTCAGCCCCGGTCCCAGTGCTCGTGGTGGATCACGGTGGAACGGGGCCTGCGGGGACGGTCGAGACTCGACGAGCGACGGTCGGGTGCGGGATGACCGACCGTGATCACCCCGATCGGGGTGTATCCATCGGGGGCGTCGACGATCGACGCCAGTTCGGGGACGGAGTGCACCCCGAGGAAGCCGGCGGCCAGACCGTTGTCGACCGCGGCGAGGAGTATGGCCATCATCGCCGCCCCGGCGTCCACCCACCAGTAGGGGACGGGCCAGGAGATCGGGACACCGTCGGGTCCCAGCTTGTCGGGCTCGGAGTACCGGTCGCGGTAGACCTTCTCGCTGACGAGGAGCACCAGATGTGCCGGGGCTCTCGAGATCCAGGGATCGAATCCGGCGGACACGTAATCGTCCTCGTCGGCGAGTCCGGCGATCTCTGCCCGGAGTGCCTCGTCGGTCACCACGACGACGGCGACGGCCTGGCTGTTCCCGGCCGACGGGGCGCGCAATGCCGATTCGGCGATGACCTCCAGGACGTCGGCGGCCACCGGATCGGTGGTGTAGTTGCGCACCATGCGTCTTCGGGCTAGGACCTCGGCGAACTCCATACGTGAACTCTGCCATCCGCCCAGCCGCTCGTCGACCAGCGATGGCATGGCGGCCGAGGAGACCATTCTCACGGGGAGGGGTTTGTGCCAGACTGACCCGAAGCCATGGGCACCAGGTCAGTGGGTGAGGAGCTGTCGGTCGTCTGGACCAGGGGCCGGGGATGTCTCGAGTTGGCGGAGCTGCTCGGTGGCGCCGCAGCAAGCAGGATCGGGACCGACCTGGTCGCCGAGTGCATCGATCTCCGGGCCGACCTGCTCGTCACACGCAAGCTCCCCGGTGACTTCGATCTGGTCAGTGTCGTAGTGCCGATCGACTTCCAGCCCGACAACACCAGACGCGTGGTGGCCACAGTCGCCGGCGGACCGCACTCCCTTGCGGCCGCATTGGTGGCCCGACGGCTCGGATCGGCGTTGGGGGTCCCCAGCGAGATGGTGTC
>JAKEHF010000212.1 GCA_022615295.1 Actinomycetota bacterium
GCGCCGGTGACTCCCAGGTCGAGCCGTTGATAGCCTTTGACATGAGCCGCCCTCTCCTCACCAGTCGGCACGGCCGCCTCGACCCGATCTAGACCGGCCGCAGCCAGGGCCGAGGAGACCCCCGGGACGGGGAGGTCGTCCCAAGCCATGAAATTGGTGGCGTCGTGCCCGGAGGCTATCCCCACCACGGCCCGTGGAGCGCCGTGACGGCTCACCGGACCATGGATCACGGCGCTCACCGACATCGCTCGCGATCGGAAGAGCGAGGTGAGCTCGACCGAGTCGAGCGCCGGGAGGCGATCCCCGGTGGGGGGCGGGTCGGGGATGACCGAGGTGAGGACGGCCCTGGCCACTCGGGCCAGGAAAAGGTCACGCTCCACGGTGCTCCCTCCACCACTCTGCGAAGCTTGTCTTGGCCGGTCGGGGCAGGTCGCGGCTGGCAGTCCAACCCCGTGCCGGTCCGGGAAGCCGGCGGATCCAGCCCCTCACCGAGAAGGGCGCGCTGAGACGCCGCGCCGTCCGTCGCAACCGCGCCCACCTGGCAGGCTCGACCGCCGCCCTGGTGTAGAGCCGCATGCCCCGGTTGAGCCAACCGGGAAGACGGCCCTCGGAGGCCGCCTGCTCGCGGAGGTGGAGGAGCATCGTGGGGATCCGGATCCCCACCGGGCACACCTCCTCACACGCCCCGCACAACGTTGAGGCGTAGGGGAGGTCCCACCACGGGTCGGGGCCCATCAACCCAGGGGTGAGCACCGCCCCAACCGGTCCCGAGTAGACCGTGCCATACCCGTGGCCGCCGACAGTGCGAAACACCGGGCAGACGTTGAGACAGGCGCCGCAACGGATACAGGCGAGGATCTCCGCGGTTTCCCCGGCGAGGACGTCGCTCCTCCCGTTGTCGATGATCACCACATGGACCTCGTCGGGACCATCGGGGTCTTGCGGTCGCCGGGGCCCGGTGATCACGGTGGTATAGACGGAGAGCCTTTGCCCGGTGGCGGACCTGGCCAGGGTCTCCAGGATCACCCCGGCCTCGTCCCACGACCCGACGATCCTCTCCATCCCGAGAAGCGCGATGTGGACCTTGGGCGCCGAGGTCACCAGACGACCGTTCCCCTCGTTGGTCACCAGAACCAAAGACCCGGTGTCGGCTATGGCCATATTCACGCCGGAGATCCCGGCGTCGGCGGCGAGGAAGACGCCGCGCAGCGTCTCCCGGGTATGACGGTTGAGCCTTATCGGGTCGTCGGTGTACTCGACTCCGAGCTTGTCGGCGAAGAGCCGGCCCACCTGTTGACGTGTCATGTGAAGCACGGGGGCGATGATGTGGCTCGGGGTGTCACCGGCGAGCTGGGTGATGTACTCGCCCAGATCCGTCTCGACCACGTCGATGCCGAGCGACTCGAGATGAGAGTTGAGGCCGATCTCCTCGGAGACCATCGACTTCGACTTGGCCACCAAGGTCGACCCGGCGAGGAGCCCAGCGACGATCCGATTCGCCTCATCGGCGTCCCCGGCGAAGTGGACGCGGCAGCCGGCAGCGGTCGCCTCATCGGTGAACCGGGAGAGGAGACGATCGAGGTTGGCGAGCGAGCGGAGCCTGATGGCTCTGGCCCGCTTGCGTAGATCGTCGGCGATCGGCAGCTCGGCCAGGGCAAGACTCCTCGAGAGGGTGAACTGGCGCGCCCCCCTGTCCACGGCGGCGCCCTCCTCCGAGCCGACGATGGCCGCGGCTCGGCCCAGGAAGCCGACCGGCTGGCTCATTCGCCGTCCCCGAGGAGCTCGGCGATGTGCTTGACCGCCACTGGGGATCCACGGCGACGCAGACCTCCCTGGAGATGGAGGAGGCATGACACGTCACCGCCGACGAGCATCTCCGCCTCCGACGCCTCGATCCGGTCGAGCTTGGCGTCCATGATCGCCGCCGACACCGGGGGCATCTCGATCGAGAACAGACCGCCGAAACCGCAGCACTCCCGGTCACCGTCCAATGGCAGACGCTCTACACCGTAGAGAAGACGGTCCGCGGTGCGGTCGAGACCCAGCCCGCGCAGACCGTGACACGAGTAGTGATAGACGATCCTGGCTCCATCGCTCGAAGCCCGGATGTGAGTGCCGACATCGTCCACCAGGAACTGGGTCAGCTCACGGACCCGGGCGGCGACACGTCTCGCCTGGTCCTCCCTCTCGGTGCCTTCGAACAGACGGGGATAGTGGTGGATCATCATCTCAGCGCAGGAGCCCGACGGGACCACGACGGGGCCGGTGGTGGCGTCGAGCACGTCGAGCATGTGGGCCGCCATCTCTCGAGCCTGTTCGGTGTGGCCGGTGTTCATCGCCGGTTGGCCACAACACGTCTGACCCTCTGGGAACGAGACCCGGCAGCCCGACCTCTCCAGTGCCGACACCGTGGCCCGGCCCACTTGTGGCGTCATCGCATCGACGAGGCAGGTGACCACCAACTGGACCTGGGGCCCCGCCATAAGAGTGGCCACGTTATCCCCTACCGTGACCTGCCGCCGATGTTCCTACCCATCACCGGTGACCGGATCATCCAACGTCTCCTCAGACTCGTCATCGGGCTCATGCTGTTCGGGTTGGGCATCCGGCTCATGCTGGCCTCGGGTCTCGGGGTGCCACCTTGGGACGTCCTGCACCAGGGGTTGGCCGTGCGTCTCGGGCTGACCGTGGGGTTGTGGTCGATCATCGTCTCGATGGTCGTGCTCCTCCTCTGGCTGCCCCTCGGTGAACGGTACGGGGTGGGCACCATCGCCAACGCAGTGATCATCGGTGCCACCATCGATCTCACCGCCTCCGTCGTCCCCCTGCCGGGCGCCACCACCCATGCCGTGCTCCTCCTCGGGATGGGGATCCTCGTCATCGGGATGGCGAGCGGTGTGTACATCGGCGCCAATCTCGGCCCCGGCCCACGTGACGGGTTGATGACCGGCATCGCCCGCAGGGGCCCCTCGATACGTCTCACCCGTGGGTCGATCGAGGTGACGGTCCTGGTGGCCGGATGGCTGCTTGGTGGCACCTTTGGCGTGGGCACTGTCGCCTTCGCACTCCTCATCGGACCGCTGGTCCAGTTCTTCCTGCATCGCTGGCCTTGACGTCTTCTTGAGCATGTGATGAGGACGTCATGAGCCGCCATGCCGCATCCTGGCCACATAAGGAGGTCAGAGATGACAAGGAAGATGCTTGGCCTCTTCGCAACGATCGTGGCCGCCCTCGCAGTGGTCGGTGTGGCCTGGGCCAGCGATGACAAGGCCTCGGTAGGAGCTCGACCGAGGCGAGCGTGACTGCATCGGCGGAGGCAGCGGAGACGTCGTCACTCGGCGTGGACGGCTCGGTCGACGTCGAGACGGATGTGACGGCCGCCATCACGGGCGCCACCGTGACCACGACCGGCGACACCACGGCGACCATCGCCGACGACACCACGGCGACGAGTGTCGACGACGATGACGAGGACGATGACAGGGTCGGCGCCGGGGGCGAGCTGATCGTGACCAGCGCCGGGACCTTCCAGGTGCCCGGTGTGGGCACCGTGACCATCGACATCGATGGGGGCTCCCTGATCCTGGTCGAGGTGAACGCCCCGGAGGGAGGCACGGAGACCACCGTGATCCCCACAGTGGGGGGCACGGTCACAGACGGTGTCGAGGGTGGTGAGGTGACCTATCTGTCCGCAGTCCCCGCCCCTGGATTCGCCCTCGAGATCGAAGACGCCGGCCCACCAGGGGTCCGGGTCGAGTTCCAAAGCGTGACCATCCAGATCGAGGTCCGCGCCGAGTGGGTCGACGGGCGTCTCGAGGTCGAGATCGACACTGACGACTGACCACCCGGCGCGGACCCTGTGCGGGAACCTGAGATCCGTGAGACGCTATTGCCGTCTCGCCGAGCTTTCTCGAGAGAGTTAGGTGCCCTATGGGGTGCCGTACTACCTGAGGTACGCCTCAGAAGTAGTGGCGGACGAAGGACCCCTCCTCGGGGAGCTCCTCACAGAACACCTCGGCGTCCGCCAATGCGGCGAGACGGGCCTCGAGCACGTCGATCAACTCGGTCTTGATCGCGATGCGGTGCCCGATCATCGTCGCCAGGTTGTCACGCCCCGCCTCTTCGGCCTCGGCCTGTTTCACTTCGAGCCAGGCGATCGAGCCCCTGGTGTCCGCGTCCCCCTGGATCCTGGCCAGCCGTTCCTCGACCCGCTCGATGTGGTCGGGCACGTTCTCGCAGAATCGCTCGAGACGGGGACGATGTCGTTCCCCGGTCTCCTCCGTCTGAGCCATCGCCGGCACCGAAGTCCCCAGGACCATGGCCGCCACGAGACCCGTTGTGAGACCGACTCGTTTCAGTGACATCCTCTACCTCCTGTCTGGAACCGAATGTCAGACCTGATGTTCGGCATTCACTCTGTGGGAACTCTGTGACCAGCATGAGGGCCTGGTGAGGGCAGACGAACGGTGACAGTGGCCCCTCCCCCGGGGGTGTCGCCGATCAGCAGGCTGCCACCGTGGATCCGGGTCTGCTGGACGGCCAGGGCCATGCCCAGCCCACTCCCACCCTCCCTGGCGCTGGTGCCCCGTGTGAATCTCCCCAGCACCTTCTCGCGCTCGGACGGCTCGATACCGGGACCGCGGTCCGAGACGGTGAGGACCACGCCCTCCCTGCCTTCGTCGAGACCGACCACGATCTCGGCGCCGGTCTCGTCACGACGACCGTGGGTGGCAGCGTTGACCACCAGGTTGTCGACCATCAGACGCAGACCCTCGGCCCAACCCATCACCATCACCGGGTCGTCGGGGAGTCTCAGCTCGATGGAGGCGGCGGGGAAGTTGCGACGCACGCCTGCCACGGCCTGGGTCACCAGGTCGGCGAGATCGACCCTCTCGAACGCCTCGGGACCGGTGAGGTCGCCCCTGGCCAGCTGGCGGAGTGATTCGAGGAGACCCACGATGCGCCGATGCTCGCTGACCAGGTCCTGGATCACCGCTTCCCGCTCCTCGGTATCGGGGTGGGTGCTGAGAAGCTCGAGATTGGCCCCGATGCTGGTCAGCGGGGTGCGGAGCTCGTGAGCAGCGGCGGCGGCGAAGACTCGAGCCGCTTCCAGGGTCTGCTCCTTCTCCATGCTGGCCCCGCGGAGACGACCGAGCATGGCATCGAACGACTCGGCCAGCTCGCTGACCTCACGTGGCGCCGGGTCCCCGGACACCCTTACGTCGAGGTCGTCGGTGCCCGCGATCCCCTCAGCGGCGCGTCTCAGACGTGCCAGCGGGGCCAGTGCACCGGCTGCGGCCGCCCAGCCAGCAAGGCCGAACAGGATGGCCCCGGCGATCACGAGACGGCGGAGCCGAAGCTTGAGGAGTTGGTAGACCTCGTCGGCCTCGGCCAACGACAACGCCACCTCCATCCGCGGCTGGCCGCCACCGGCAGGCAGCGGCTCGACCTCACGGGTCAGCACCCGATAACGGCTCGCCTCTCCGCTGGTCGTGCTGTACCCGGGCGAGGCCGAGGGAAGGGACAGATAGTCGGCGGGGCCGGCCTCGATGCGAACCCGGTCGCCCTGCCAAACCCGGATTGCCGTGGCCGAGGTGAGGAGCTGCTCCGAGGCCAGCGACTCGAGCAGGGGTCGTTGCAGCCTGGCCGCCCGCAACGCCGGTTGGGCGAGAAGGGTGTGCTGGCTGTCGAGGACGGAGTCGATCGACGAGAGTTGGTCGGCGCGAAACAGGTTGAGGACAACCACCACCCCGGCGACCATCACCACGGTCGTGCTTAGGGCGGTGAGAAGGGCAACCCGAAGACGGAGGCTCATGGTCTGAGCACGAAGCCGACGCCCCTCACGGTGTGGATGACCCGTGTCTCGCCGGGTCGCTCCAGCTTGCGTCTCAGATACCCGACGAAGACGTCGACGACATTGGTGTTCACCTCGAAGTCGTAGCCCCATACCAATTCGAGGAGCCGCTCCCTGGTGAGGACGATCCCCTGGTTGCGCATCAGGGTCTCGAGAAGATGGAACTCCCGTTTGGTTAGCTCCACGTCCCTCTGGCCGCGTCTCACCTGACGTCGCGCCGTGTCCACCCTGAGGTCTCCGGCGACGAGCACGGTGGCCTCCGACTCGGGCCGACGTCTCAACAGGGCGTTGAGACGGGCCACCAGCTCGGCGACGGCGAAAGGCTTGACCATGTAGTCGTCGGCACCCGCCTCGAGACCGGTCACCCGGTCCCCGATCTCCACCCGTGCGGAGAGGATGCAGATGGGCACGTCGTTGCCGTCGGCGCGGAGACGCCGGACCACCTCGACCCCGTCCACACCGGGGAGACCGACGTCGAGCACCACCACGTCGGGCTCCATGGAGACAGTCCGGTCCAATGCCTGCTCGCCGTCGGCAACCGCCACCACGTCGAAGCCCTCGAGACGAAGGCTTCTCTCCAACACGGTGCGTATCGACCGGTCGTCGTCGACCACGAGGACAGTCGGCATCCCGATGATTCTGGCCGGACCGAGACCCGGCAACCATGAGGGTTCCATGAGATCGCGAAAAGTGCCTCGCCCGAGGGCATCCCATCGACGGGCAGCGCCCTTATCCTCGTCGTCACTTCCCCCAGCGCCAGGTGTTGCGACGTGCCCGGGCCGGTGCTTGACGGCTGACACGCGTGTAACTACAGTGTTGTAGTCCATACCAGATGTTGTGGGCACTTCCCCGCATACCACTACATCTTGTGGTGGAACCTGTGTCCTGACGTCCCACGTCAGACGCCAATTGTCAAACCAGGCCCCGGGTGACACCGGGAGCCATCGTGCGAGGAGGCACCATCGATGACCAGAGGCCTGCGGATCACCCGTCGCTTCACCATGGCGGGAATTGACCCTTACGACCGGTTCGAGTGGTCGCTTCGGGACTCGAAGATCTCCAATCCCGACGGTTCGGTGGTATTCGAGATGAGCGGCGCCGAGATCCCGGCGCAGTGGAGCCAGGTCGCCTCGGACATCATGGTCTCCAAGTACTTCCGCAAGGCCGGTGTCCCCCAGGTCGACGCCGACGGCCGGCCGGTCCTCGACGCCGAGGGCCATCCGGTCCTCGGTCCGGAGCGATCCGCCCGGCAGGTGTTCGACCGTCTCGCCGCCACCTGGCGTCACTGGGGAGAGAAGGAGGGCTATTTTGCCGGCGAGGACGACGCCCAGGCGTTCGAGGACGAGCTCAAGTACATGCTCGCCGCCCAGGTCGCCGCCCCCAACTCACCGCAGTGGTTCAACACCGGTCTCAACCACGCCTACGGTCTCACCGGCCCGGCCCAGGGGTTCTGGTATGTCGACTCCAAGACCGGGGAGATGACTGCCTCCCCCGACTCCTACAGCCGACCCGCACCGCATGCCTGTTTCCCGGCCGGTGCCCGTGTGATGACGAGGGAGGGTTTCACACCCATTGAGAAGATCGAACCCGGCGACCTGGTCCTGACTCACGAGGGCCGATACCAGCACGTTGTGGAGACAATGCAGCGCCAGATCGACGAGGATCTGGTTCGCCTTCACATCGGCAACCAAGTCTTAACGGCAACACAGAACCATCCATTGCTGAGGATCTGTGGCAACGAGATCGAATGGGTCGCCGCCGGAGACATCGGGCTCGGCGATGCCGTCTTCACGATGCCGAATCACGAATCGGGCAAACGTCGACTGGGCACAGCCGTTCCTGCGCTTCGAATCGACATGGTCCCGTTCTCGGGGACGGTCTACAACCTCCAGGTGGAGGAGGATGAGAGCTACGTCGTGGACGGAGTAGTCGTCCACAACTGTTTCATCTTGTCGGTCAAGGATGACCTAGTGAACCCGGGCGGCATCATGGACCTCTGGGTTCGTGAGGCTCGCATCTTCAAGTTCGGGTCGGGCGCCGGATCCAACTTCAGCAGCATCCGGGCCGAGAACGAGCGTCTCTCCGGGGGTGGCAAGTCGTCCGGCGTGATGTCCTTTCTGAAGATCGGGGACCGTGCCGCTGGCGCGATTAAGTGCTTGCATGCCGACACCGAGATCGTGACCGGCAAAGGCACCTTCCCGATCAAGGAGGTGGAAGTCGGTGACGCCGTTGTGACGAGACACGGCTCGAGGACCGTCACCGCCGTCCATGACAACGGCGTACGCCCGCTCAAGCGTGTCCGCACCGCGCTGGGTGATGAGATCCTCGCCACACCCGAGCACCGCTTCTGGGTTCGTGGCCCACAGGGAGAAGAATGGAAAGAGGTCCGCGACCTGACCGACAGCGATTACGTCGCCCTCGACCTGGCCGCGACACCATCAGGATCGGCACAAGTCCTCAAGCCGATTGAAGCGGGGCATCACAACGAGATCGGACACGACCTCCCGTCGGTGATCAACGAGCCATTCGCTCTTTGGCTGGGCTGGGTTGCTGGAGATGGCTCCGTGACCACGCGCCCGGGAGCGAAGTTCGTGGCGGTTCAGATTGGGGACAAGGATCCCGAGTTGACCGATCGTTATATCGCCTTGGTCAAGGGCGTCTTCGGGAGGAGCGCACTCGTCTTTGTGAATCGTGGTAGGCGTGAGGATCGATCCGCATCGGTTCGGCTGGCGTCTTCCCAGGTGATCCGTTTCCTCGAGGCCAACGGGCTCCGTAAGGACAAGGCGTCGAAGGTGACCATCCCGTCGTTGGTCAAGTCGTCGCCGGCGACGGTGCGCGCCGCCTATCTGTCTGGTCTGTTCGAGGCTGGCGGTCATATTGACAACGGCTATCCAGTGCTTTCGACCATCAGCGCAGACCTTGCCCGAGACGTTCATCGTCTCCTCATTGGCCTGGGGATTCCGTCGACCATCCGCTTACAAGCAAACCGTTCCGGCGCCCTTGGGGCGGCCCCGCTCTACCTCGTCAGGGTGGTGAGCGGTGAAGGAGTGCGTCGATTCGACAAGCTTGTCGGTTTCGTATCGGACCGAAAGCAGTCTGAGCTGGAGCGAGCCATGGAGAGGAAGGACGCAAGCCCCTACGAGACCCAGTGGGTTCTCCCCCACGCAGTCGCCGAGATGGGTGCCATATGGCACAAGGCAACTTCCCGATTGAGAAGGGCCATTGCCCCCTACTGTCGCTACGCAAAGCCAAGGTCCTTGAGCCTGCTCCGGGCGCGAGCTTTGGTCAGTCGGTTCCCCGAGGAGCTCGCCGGCACTCTTGTGGAGCGTTTCGCTCAGGGCGACGTCTTCTACCAGAAGGTGTCGGTGGAGCCGGTTGCTCCAGACCGGGTGTTCGACCTGACTGTCGAGGGTGAGCACGAGTACACGGTCCATGGCCTGGTCACCCACAACTCGGGCGGTACGACCCGTCGCGCCGCCAAGATGGTCATCCTCGACATCGACCATCCCGATATCGAAAAGTTCATCGACTGGAAGAAGGTCGAGGAGGAGAAGGCCCGGGTCCTCATCCAGCACGGCGGTTTCCCCGCCGACTTCAATGGTGACGCCTACGCCACGGTCTCGGGCCAGAACTCGAACAACTCCGTTCGTGTCACCAACGACTTCATCCAGGCCGTCCTCGACGACGCCGAATGGGACTTGATCAACCGCACCGACGGATCGGTACGCAAGACCGTCAAGGCTCGCGACCTGTGGACCAGGATCGCCGACGCCGCCTGGGCATGCGCCGACCCCGGGCTCCAGTTCGACACCACCATCAACGAGTGGCACACCTCCCCGGCCGGAGGTCGCATCAGAGCATCTAACCCTTGTAGCGAGTACATGTATCTCGACGACACCGCCTGCAACCTGGCCTCGATCAACCTGGTCAGGTTCTACGACGACGAGACCGGGGTCTTCGACGTCGAGGCGTACGTGCATGCCATCAGGCTGTGGACGATCGTCCTCGAGATCTCGGTGGCCATGGCCCACTTCCCTTCGTCCGAGATCGCCCAAGGGTCCTATGACTACCGGACCCTGGGGTTGGGGTACGCCAACCTGGGCTCGCTTCTGATGCGTCAGGGGATCGCCTACGACTCCGACAAGGGCCGGGCGATCGCCGGCGCCCTGACCGCCATTCTCACCGGGGAGGCATACGCGACCTCGGCCGAGATCGCCGGTGTCGTCGGGCCGTTCCCCAGGTTCGCCGAGAACCGGGAAGCGATGCTGCGTGTCATCCGCAACCATCGCCGCGCCGCCTACGGGGAGACCGACTTCGAGGGGGTGAGTCATCGGGTGATGACGATCGAGCCCGCACTGTGCCCGCCGGATCTCCTTGCGGCGGCCCGTTCGGCCTGGGACACAGCACTCGACCGGGGCGAGCTCGCCGGCTACCGCAACGCACAATCCAGTGTCATCGCCCCGACGGGGACTATCGGGCTCCTCCTCGATTGTGACACCACCGGTGTCGAGCCCGACTTCGCCTTGGTCAAGTTCAAGAAGCTCGCCGGAGGTGGCTACTTCAAGATCGTCAACCAGTCGGTGACCCCGGCCCTACGACGGCTCGGCTACGCCGAGGACCAGATCCGAGACGTCGTGGAGTACATCGTCGGCACGAGCACCATCGAAGGCGCCCCTCATATCAACACCGAGACCCTCACCGCCAAGGGGTTCGACGCGGTCGACCTCGCCAAGCTCGAGTCGGTCCTCCCTGCTGTGTTCGAGTTGCGACACGCCTTCAACGTGTTCACCTTTGGTGAGGAGACGCTGCAACGTCTCGGCTTCGACGTCGACGAGTACACCGGGTGGGACTTCAACCTGCTCAAGGCGCTCGGCTTCACCCAGGCTCAGATCAACGAGGCCAACGACCACATCTGTGGCCGACAGACGATCGAGGGTGCCCCCCACGTAGAGGAGAAACACCTCGCCGTCTTCGACACCGCCAACAAGAACGGGAAGTACGGGCGACGGTTCATCCACCACAACGGGCACATCCTGATGATGGCGGCGGCACAGCCGTTCATCTCGGGAGCGATCAGCAAGACCATAAACATGCCCAACGAGATCACCGTCGAGGACATCGAGGAGGCCTATCGGACCTCGTGGGAGCTCGGTCTCAAGGCGATGGCCATCTACCGGGACGGGTCGAAGGCGGCCCAACCCCTCAACTCCACATCCGACGAGGGCGAGGAGAGCGAGGACGAGCCGGTCGCGGTGACCGCCGCGGTGGAGAAGGAGAAGCTGATCCACTGGGGCAATCTGCCCAAGGGCATCTCCCCCACCCAGGCCTACGCCCAGGGGATGCAGCCACCGAGGTTCCTGCTCCCGGCACGACGCAACGGGTTCAACCAGGAGGCCAGGGTCGGTGGCCACAAGCTGTATCTCCGCACCGGGGAGTATGAGGACGGGACCCTGGGCGAGATCTTCATCGACCTGGCCAAGGAGGGCGCCACGCTCAAGGGCATCCTCTCCTGTTTCGCCATAGCCGTGTCGAAGGGTCTGCAGTACGGGGTGCCGCTCGACGAGTTCGTCGACACCTTCACCTTCCAGACCTTCGAGCCCAGGGGGATGGTCGAGGGCCATCCCAACATCAAGATGGCCAACTCGATCATCGACTACGTGTTCCGAGCGCTCGGTGTGGAGTACCTGCAACGGGACGAGCTGGCCCAAGTGCCGCCCAACCGTGAGGGGGAGCTGGCTGCCCCCCCGAAGGGTCTGGCGATAGAAGCAGGGGTGCAATTAGATCTGACCGACGCCGCCGGTGAGTCGGAGATCGAGCTCCTACAGAAGGCCGCCGAGTTCGTCGACGCTCCGGAGACGGCGAGCGTTGTTGCCCCGCCTGCGGGGCAACCGACGAGGTCGAGAGATGTGGTCGAGGGGGGGTCGAGCCCATCTCCCACCGTTCTGGCCACCAAGACCAGCACGGAGACCGTGGACCTGGCGCTCAAGGAGAACATGGGTGACGCACCGGTATGCTCCAACTGCGGGCACATGACCATCCGCAATGGGAGCTGCTACGTCTGTCTCACCTGCGGGGACACCACCGGGTGTAGCTGAGGTCGCTCATCGCCTTGGGGGGTAAACCACCAAGGCGACGACCACGCTGGCGATCCGGAGCCGGGTGGGGAGCACGCCGGGATGTCTCCCACCCCACGCCGCGGCCCCCCAGGGGGCTCCTGCGGCACGGGCCAGCTGGAAGAGGGTGACAACGCCGAGGAGCACGACAGCGATGAAGCCGGCGATCCGGCTCGGGTCCACCACGGCACGGTAGCCAGAGGCTCAGCCCGTCCGTAGATAGTGCTCGACGATCCGGGCCCAGGCGGTGCCGACACGGTCCCGGCGAGCCGGGGCACCGTCACCGAACACCTCGAAGCCGCTGTTCACGAGTCTCACCAGGGTCCCGTCCTCGACGGCATCGAAGGTGACCGTCACCGTCGTCGCCTCATCGGGCTCGAGGAATATGTGCCACCGGTACTCGACCCGGTTGGGCGGGTTCCAACCAGTGACCTCTCCCCATTGGTGCCGAATACCGTCGGGACCGATTTCGTAGATGCGACCGCCGACATAGGGCTCGAATATCACCTGGAAGTCCTCGGCCTGGCTCATCGAATGCGATCGTGGCCACCACACAGAGCATCTTCGGGTCCATGTGTCGAAGGCGTGACTCGGGCTGGCCGTAACCGTGACCTCGACAACGACGGGACCGATCATGACTCGGGGGTGTTCTCGACGACGAGGCGATACCGCCGCGTCGCCTCACCCCAGACCTGTTCCATGTAGCGGCGCATCTCCTCCACCCCGCGGTCGTCGAGACGATAGAACCGTTTTGTCCCCTCGGGCCGATGACTGACCAGGCCGGCGCCCTCTAGCAGCCTGAGATGGCGGGACACGGCGGGCCGGCTGATCGGCACCGCCTTGGCGAGCTCGCCAACGGTCATCTCTCCGGTCGCCAGGACCTGCAGCAGGGCCCTCCGGTTGGCGTCGGCCAGTGCATCGAAGGGGTCGGGTGTCGAGACAGGCATGCTCGGGAGCCGCCACATTACCGTCTGGTATCGTAACCAAACGGTTACCAAGGAGGAGACGTGACCAAGGCCGACTTCAGCGGGAGCGGGACCAAGGAGGATCCATGGGTGCTTTGGACTCCCAGTCTCGGGTCCCAGATCCAGATGCATCGTGACACAGAGGGCGACCCGCCGGTCCTGGTATGCACCGTGGGGCCCACTGTGCTCCACTACGACCTCAGGATCATCGACGACCTCTACGCGATGCTCAAGGAGCATGGCGACTGGGTGGAGCTGGGCAACGCAGACGAGCAGAAACCGGCAAAGGAGGGCACCGTCGAGGCCTGGGCCAGGTCGGCGGACAACCGCATCGGCGGCTGGTACGGCCTCAAGAAGGGTCTTCGGGGTCGTGTCGGAAACTACGTCCCGCCGGTGCTGGAGGCCCTGGGTCTGGCCGAGGTGGAGCACAGCCCACGTGGCAATCGGATGAGGGCGATCTAGTCCCCGGCTACTCGAGGCTCTGACGTAGCCGACGGAGACGGCGGTCCCACTGTGCCCCCACCTGGTCGATCCAAGCCTTGACCTCGTCGAGGGCCTCCGGGGACGCCTGGAACATCGTCTCCCGACCGACACTCTCACGAACCACCAGACCCGCCTCCTGGAGCACGGTGAGATGCTTGGCCACCGCCTGACGGGTGATGGGGAGCTCGCCGGCGAGCCTGGTGGCGGTTGCCGGCCCCTCCGAGACGAGACGGTCGAGCATCTGACGACGTGTCGGGTCGGCGAGAGCTGTGAATATCGGCTGGTTCATGCCGCCAGATAGACGATCGGCAAACCGGGATGCTGACGTGGTCGAGCGTCGGTGACGGAGTAGGCCAGAAGGCTCTCGGTGACCGTGATCATGGTCCCTTCCTCGCCGGGTTCGAGCCTGATGGTGACCAGAGACGGGTCACGGTCCGGGTGCCTCCACGACCAACTGATGCAGCGACCGGGCTCGATTTCCTCGAGCGTCCCCAAGTACTCGACACCGTCGGGGGCGAATCCGATCTTCCCACCCACCCGCGGCTCGATGGTCACCGGCGACTCCATCCAGTCAGAGACGAGTGTCCCCTCGACGAGATGCTCCCAAACGACGTCGGACGGCGCCGGGACCACGATCGAACGCTCCACCGTGACGTCGTCCACACCAATCCCTTCGTGCAACTGTCTGGTTGCGCGTGTGCTACATTAAACTCGCAACCCGCGGGTTGCATCATAGCCAGGAGAAGGACATGTCGACACTGATCCCGACCGTCATCGAACAATCCTCACGGGGGGAGCGCGCATACGACATCTACTCCCGTCTCCTCGCCCATCGCATCGTGTTCCTCGGTCGGGAGTTCGACTCGACACTGGCCAACGTGATTGTGGCTCAACTCCTCCACCTGGAGAGCGAGGACCCCGAGAAGGAGATCGCCCTGTAC
>JAKEHF010000213.1 GCA_022615295.1 Actinomycetota bacterium
ACGACAACCGGCGGCCCACAAGGCCCGCTGGTTGCCGTGGGCCGGCATCCCACCGGCGTCCTTGAGCATCCTCGCCAGGTGGAGGAGGTTCCAGGTCATGAAGGTGGTATTGCGATTGGTGAAGTCGTTCTCGGGACCACCCGATCCGGGGTCGAGATAGGACGGGCCCGGTCCCGCCTCGCCGATCCAGCCGGCGTCGGCCTGTGGTGGGATGACATATCCGAGATGCTGGAGGGAGTAGAGGATGTTCATGGAGCAGTGTTTGATCCCGTCCTCGTTGCCGGTGACCAGACAACCACCGACCCGTCCGTAGTAGGCGTACTGGCCGTTTTCGTTGAGGAGGCTCGAGTTGCCATAGAGACGCTCGATGATGCGGGTGCAGATCGACGACTTCTCACCGAGCCAAATCGGGGTGCCCAGCACCAGGACGTCGGCGGCGAGGACCATCTCGAAGATCTCGGGCCAGTCGTCTTTGTCCCAGCCGTGCTCGGTCATGTCCGGCCAGACCCCGGGCGGCAACACGTAGTCCGTGGCCCGGATCGTCTTGATCCCGACTCCCTGACGTCGCATGATCTCGGCCGAGATGTCGATCAGACCCTGGGTGTGTGACATCTTGGGGTTCTTCTTCAAGGTGCAATTGACGAACAGGGCGTTGAGGTCGGAGAAGTCCCATCGGCTCTGAGTGCACAACTCCTCCTGCATCGGAGTCAGCATCACCACGTCGATCTCCTATGGTCGGAAACGCGAATGAACCTACCCGTGGGTCAACCCCTCACCACATGGGTGAGGAGACGTCGCAGGGGTGCGGGGACCTGGTCGATCTCGAGGGTCCCAGCCAACAAGGACGCATATCGGATCTTCCGACCCGAGAAGGTCCCCATGAAACGGCGCAACTGGTCCGGGAGTGGTCTCTCCCGCCATGCGGGCTGGTTCTGAAACGACCGGAAGGTTCCCAGCTCTCTCTCCGACTCCACCACCTCGAGGACCCGGTCGACACCCAGAGCTCTGATCAGCTCGTCCTCGAGGTCGAGGATGCACACGAAGAACCCGAGGTCTTCCATGTCCTCCCTGGTCTCCACCGGGCCCCACACACGGGACAGGGCACCCCGAAACGCCGTCTCCTCCCCGAGGTCGCAGAGACCGGCCAGCCTGTGCCCGCTACCCCTCGGCCCGTGTGCATCGAGGGCATGACCGATCTTGGAGGCAGCTCCGATCGCCACGACCACGACCCCGTGAGCATCCAGATCGTGCCCGAGAAGTGGGGCGAGGGTCTCGACGGCGTTCTTGTCACTCGACCCTTCGACGAGTATCGCCGTCGTCAGGGATTCGGTCATCGGGTCAGGATCGCAGCCGAGATCGTCTCGGGCCCGGGGATTCCCGCTCAGGTCGAGAGCATCCTCCGACTCGCCAGAAGCAGGGCAACCAGTCCGGCCACCGAGATCAGGACCGGTATCGGCCAACTCTCGCCGTCCGGGTCGGGGACGAACACCACCACGGGGATCGGATGGTCGGTGGGGAGCTCGTATACCACCGGGGACGCCATCATCGCCGGGGTCGGGTGTGACGCCATGTCCGCCGCCCCGATCGTCCAACCGGCGACCAGTGAGGGGATGTTCGGCTTGGTGACGGCCTGAGCCTCGTCGGTCTCGGACTCGGGCTCCGGCTCCGGGTCGGGGGCCGGTGGGGCGACCGCCCCGAAAGCGGTCTCGCTGATGGTCACGCCGCCGTCACCGTCGTCGACGGTGAGAGAGACCTCGTATAGACCCGAGCCGGTCGGTGTGATGTCCAAGGTGGCGGAGTCACCGGTGGCCATCTCGGTCCCGTTGTGGCTGACCACCCATGAGTAGGTGTGGGCGTCGCTCGCCCCCGGGTCGGTGACCTGGGAGTCGAGACCGAGCGTCTGGCCGGTCTCGACGTCGGCGGCGCCCGTGATCGACACAGTTGGGGCTACGTTCATGACCGTGACTCCCACGACGTCACATCCCGTTGCGTCGGGGTTCCCGTTGTCGGTGACACAGACCGTGACCATGTAGACGCCATCGTCGGCGTAGATGTGTTGACCGGTCACGGTCCCGCCCAGACCGTCGACAGCCGTCACCACCCCGGCCTCGATCGGGGAGCCATCGCCCCAGTCGAGGGTGGCGGCGTGGGTGAGGAAGGCCTCGAGATCGAGGTACGAGGCCACCGGGGCGACCACTTCACCCTCGTCGGACAGAAGGTCAACACCGGCGTCAACCGTCGGCGAGGTGGGCGCGGTCGGTACGTAGATCACGGCGCCGGCGACCGGGGTGTGGACCTCGTTGGGGCCGGTGTCGAGGTCGAAGGTCACGTTGAGGGGGAGCAGCTCCACACCGTCGACGAAGGGAAACCATGCCGAGGTTCGGTAGTTGAGGACTCGGGGGCCCACGCCCTGGAGCACCCTCCCCGTCTGATAACCGACAAATGGGTCGACGGCGATGTTCTGGGTCTTGGTCAGGGTCGCGGCGTTGTGAGTGACCCGGAAGTTGAGGTTGGCGGGGAGGAGTTCGAGTTGGGTCTGGCCGTTGGCGTCGGTGGTGCCCAGGTCTCTCCAGGTTCCGGCCCGGTATTGGAT
>JAKEHF010000038.1 GCA_022615295.1 Actinomycetota bacterium
TCGAGGGCTTCGCGGTGGCCTTCGGGGAGTGGGACCATCTACTCCTCAGGGGGATCGATCTCGTCATCACCAGCCCCGGGTTCTCGGAGCGGTCGGCCCCGATCGTGGAGACGCTCGAGTCGGGTGTGCCACTGGTGGGCGAGATCGAGTACGCATGGAGCCACCTCAAGAGCCCGGTGATCGCGGTCACCGGCACCAACGGCAAGACCACGGTCACCGAGGTGACGTCGGCCATGCTCGAGTCCTCAGGTCTGCAGGCACCGGCGGTGGGCAACATCGGTGATCCGCTCTCTGATCACGCCGGCGAGATCCATGACGTGCTGGTCGTAGAGGTCTCCAGCTTCCAGCTCAGGTTCAGTGACACCTTTCACCCGGTGGCCGCCGCCATCACCAACGTCGCCCTCGACCATCTCGACTGGCATGGGTCGGCTTACTCCTATCGGGAGGCCAAGGCGCGGATCTTTGCCAATCAGACCGGTGACGACCTCCTCGTCTATGTCAGCGACGATCCGGGTGCCACGCACATGGTGACGGCTGCCCGGTCGCAGCTTTATCCCGTCAGCGGGTTGTCCGTGCCACCAGGTGGTGGTGGCGTCGACGGAGACGTCATCCGGGTCATCGGAGCCGCGGTCGACATCCGCATGCTCCACTCATCCGACCCCATCCATGTCTCCAACATCGCCTGCGCCGCCGCTCTCGCCATCAGACTCGGGGCCACCCCGGAGGGGGTGGCGGCCGCTGCCACGGCCTATCGGCCGGGTGAGCACCGGCGTCGCGTGGTGGCGGAGAGCCGTGGCGTGGTCTGGGTCGACGACTCCAAGGCGACCAATCCCCATGCCGCCCTGGCCTCCATCCGATCCTTTGGGCCCGTAGTGCTCATTGCCGGTGGTCTCGACAAGGGCCTCGATGTGATGCCGCTGGCCGACGAGCCGAACGTGCGAGTGCTGATCGGCATCGGTGACGCCGGCCCGGCCCTGGTCGAGAGGGCGGGATCCAAGGGTCGTCTCGCCGAGCGGCTGGAGACGGCGGTGGCGATTGCGGGGAGGGAGGCAGTCGCCGGGGATACCGTGCTCCTCGCCCCGGGATGCGCCAGTTTCGACCAGTTCGAGTCCTACGCGGAGCGGGGACGAAGGTATGTCGACCTGGTCGTCGAGCTGACCGGAGGTGGGAGCCCGTGACGTCCAACGTCACCTCCATCTCCAAGATCCGTGCCGCGGCCCGAGACCGCGCCGAGCGGCTCGCCATGAACAACCGGACCGCCACGACGCTCCTCGTGGTCGTCGTGGTCCTGCTCGTCATCGGCCTCGGCGCCACCCAGTCCGCCTCTTCGGCGATCGCGATCGACGCCAACCAGGACCGTCTCTTCTACTTCAAGCGGCAACTCCTTGGGATCGGCGTCGGCACCCTCGCCCTCCTCGTGGCAGCCAGGTTCCCCTACAGGCTCTACCGGCTGCTCGCCGTGCCCGCCTTTCTGGTGACCTTGGGTTTGCTGGTCTCGGTCCTCGTCGCCGGTGACACCCGTGGCGGCGCCACCCGATGGCTAACCATCTCGGGCTTCTCATTCCAGCCCTCGGAACTGGCGAAGATCAGTGTCGTCCTCGTCCTCGCCCTGCTCCTCGAGCGAAAGCACCGTCTCCTCGAACGGTTCGCCCACCTCATCGTCCCCGTGGCCGTGACCGTCGGTCTGGTCGGGGTGCTGATAATGAGTCAGCCCGACCTGGGGACCCTGATCATCGTGGGCGCCGCAGCCATGGCCGTGGTCATGACGAGCGACACACCATTCCGGTACGTCGCCCTGATCTCGGTGGTCGCCGTGCTGGTCGTCGTCTTCCTCGCCTTCGACGCCGACTACCGCACCGACCGGATCACCGGCTTCCTCGACCCATACGCAGACGCCCAGGGGAACGGATACCAGCTGATCCAGGGCTACTACGCCCTGGGCAACGGGGGGATCTTCGGGGTGGGTCTCGGCGCCTCCCGAGCCCGCTGGTTCTATCTCCCCAACGCCCACACCGACTTCATTTTCGCCATCATCGGTGAGGAGACGGGTCTCATCGGCGGTCTGACGATCATCGGGCTCTTCACGGTCCTCGCCTTGGCCGGGTGGGTGGTGGCTGCACGGGCGCCCGACCGCTTCGGCCGGATGCTCGCCGCCGGGATGACCGCCTGGCTCTCCTTCCAGGCGCTGATCAACATCGGTGGCGTGCTCGGGGTGGTCCCCATAACCGGTATCGCCCTTCCCTTCATCTCCTTCGGGTCCACCGCGATGGTGGTGTCGATGGCCGCCGTGGGGATCCTCGTCAACATCTCCCAAAGCGGGGTTCGCGGCGGGAGATGACGTTTCTTATAGCCGCCGCCGGGACCGGGGGGCATGTGTATCCCGGGCTCTCGGTGGGGGAGGCCCTGGTCGACCGGGGGATCCCACGCGCCGACATCATCTACGTGGGTGGATCCAGGCTCGAGGCGCGTGTGTTCCCCTCGAGGGGATTTCCCTTTCTCGAGCTCGAGCTGAGGGGGCTGCGCCGCTCACTGAGCCCGCGGAACCTCACCCTGCCGGCGGTCGTGCGACGAGCCCGGGACAGGATCATGACGGCGATGGGCGAGCGCGGGGTGCGGGTGGTGCTGGGGATGGGCGGGTACGTCACCGTCCCGGCGGGGCTGGCGGCGCGCCGGCTCCGCATCCCCTTCTTCAACTCCGAGCAGAACGCAAGGGCAGGGTTGGCCAACCGGGTAGCCGCACGCTGGGCGCGCAGGACCTTTGGCGCCTTCCCTGCCACCGAAGGCCTCCCCGATGCGGAGTGGGTGGGCAACCCGGTCAGGGAGGTCTTCTGGCACTTCGACCGTGACCATCTCCGACCAGGTGGTCTGGTCGAGTACGGTATCGGTGAGGATGCCCCCGTGCTCGGCGTCTTCGGCGGCTCGCTGGGCGCCGCAGTGATCAATCAGGCCGTCGTCGATCTGGTCGGGTCCTGGGTGGGGCCCCCGATCCAGGTCCTCCATCTCACCGGTGACCGGTTCCTCGAAGACATCTCCGGCCTACCCGCCCCGCCGGGGGTCCGTTGGGTGCGTCGGGGCTTCGAGCAGAGGATGGAGAGGTTCTATGCGGCGTCCGATCTGGTTGTGGCCCGCGCCGGGGGGGCGGTGGCCGAGCTGACGGCGACGGGGACACCATCGGTGCTCGTCCCCGGTGAGTTCGGCTCCGGCGGTCATCAACTTGGGAACGCTCGTTTCCTCACCGAGTCCGGGGCGGCGGTCACGGTGCCCGAGACCCATCTGGGGGGTCTGCCCGCGGTGATCGCCGCCACCCTGCTCGACGAGGAGACGCTCTCCACGATGCGGCTTCGGGCGAAGAGGATCGCCAGACCCCAGGCGGCACACACCATCGCCGACGCCATGATCGAGACGATGTGAGACTCGACTACCACGGAGTGCACATCGTTGGCGCCGGGGGGGCGGGGATGAGCGCCCTGGCCAAGATCCTCGTCGGTCTCGGCCACCGGGTCACCGGCTCCGACCTCCGCGGGGGCGGGGCTCTCGATGTACTTGGCGACCTGGGGGTGGTGGTGGCCACGGGTCATGCCCCCGGCCTGGCCACCAACGCCGACCTGGTGGTGGCTTCCTCGGCGGTGCCCGACTACGACGAGGAGTTGGTCGCCGCCCGCGGCGCCGGTGTCCCGGTGTGGCGAAGACCCCAGCTGCTCGAGGCCCTCTCGGCTCAGACGACGACGATCGGAGCCACCGGGACCCATGGCAAGACGACGACCACGGGGCTCCTGATCACCGCGCTGAGGGGTATGGGCGCCGACCCCTCGTTCGTCGTGGGCGGGGACTTGGTCGGGTTGCAGACGAATGGTCATCTCGGCGCCGACGACCTGCTGGTGGTGGAGGCCGATGAGGCCTTTCGCACATTCGAATCGATCCATCTCAGCGGTCTGGTGGTCACCAACGTCGAGGTGGATCATCTCGACCACTTCGGTGACGAGCAGGCCATGCTCGACAGCTTCATCGGGGTAGCCGCATCGGTCGACGGTCCCGTGCTCGCCTGCGCCGACGACCCGGGGGCCCGATTGGTCGCATCGGAGGCGGGGACCCTCACCTATGGTCTCGCCGCCGACGCCGACTGGAGCGTGGTCGCCCTCGAGGTGACCCCGGTCTCGAGCGTCTTCACATTGACCGGGCCCCGCGGGTCCATCGATGCCAGGGTTCCCCGACCCGGCCGTCATGTCGCCCTCGACGCCGCCGGGGCGCTCGCCCTGCTCGCCGAGCTTGGTCACGATCCCCTCCTGCTCGGCGGGTCCCTGGCGGCGTTCCGCGGCGTGGGGAGGAGATGGGAGCATCGTGGGACGGTGGCCGGGGTCGTCCTCTATGACGACTACGCCCATCACCCGACGGAGGTGAGAGCGACGTTGGAGGCGGCCAGGGCCCTGGGGGCGAGACGCCTCTGGGCCGTGTTCCAACCCCATCTCTACAGCAGGACCGAGAGATTCAGCGAGGAGTTCGGTGCGGCTCTCGCCACGGCAGACGTCGTCGTGGTCACCGACGTGTATGGGGCCAGGGAGGAGCCGGTCCCCGGGATCACGGGTGAGCTGGTGGCCGACGCCGCCGCGGCCAGTGGCAAGACCGTCCATTACGTTCCCCACCGGGCCGACCTGGCCGCCTTCCTCGCCCCCAGGCTCGACGTAGGCGATCTCGTGGTGTCGATGGGCGCCGGGGACATCACCCTTCTCCACGGCGAGCTCGCCGGTCTGCTGGGGACCCCGGCATGACCCAACCCATGCCCGACGATCTGGTGGAAAAGGACGTCCCCCTGGGCGCCTTCACCACCTACAAGGCGGGTGGGCCGGCGAGGTTCTTCGCCAGGGTGGGGAGTCGCCAGAGTGTGCTCACTCTCATCGAGAGCGGCATCACCACCGGCCTCCCCATCCTGGTGCTCGGTCGTGGCTCGAATCTGGTTGTCTCGGACAGGGGGTTCCCGGGTCTGGTGGTCCATCTCGATGGCGAGTTCGCCCGATACCAGATCGAGGGGGTGCGGGTGAGCGCCGGGGCGGCGGTCCCCCTGCCCAGACTGGCCCGGGCCACCTCGGAGGCGGGTGTGACCGGTCTCGAGTTCTTCGTGGGCATCCCGGGCTCGGTTGGGGGAGCGGTGCGTCAGAACGCCGGCTGCTTCGGCCGGGAGACTCGTGACGTTCTGGCCGGTGCCGAGGTGGTCGATCTGCGCACCGGAGTCCTGACCACCCGTGGCCCCGACGAGCTGGAGCTCGCCTACCGCCACTCCGCACTCCGTCCGGACGAGATGGTGCTCCAGGCGGTGCTCACCGGGGCTGGGGGCGACGTCGTCGCCTCGGGGGAGTTGATCCGGGAGGTCACACGCTGGCGTCGCGACAACCAGCCGGGAGGGACGCTGAATGCCGGCTCTGTCTTCAAGAACCCGAAAGGGGACACCGCAGGCGAGCTCATCGATCGTCTCGGTCTCAAGGGTCTCCGTGTCGGCGACGTCTCGGTCTCCGAGAAGCACGCCAACTTCTTCGTGGCCGGGCCCGGCGCCCGAGCCGACGACATCCATCGGCTGGCGATGCTGGTCAAAGACCGGGTTTTCGCACTCACCGGGACCATCCTGGAGCCCGAGATCCAGTTCGTCGGATTCGAAGAATGACCATCGACCCCAGACTCGCCGACAGACGGCGTGAGGTTGCCGAGCACAAGGCGCAGAGGAACCTCCGTCGTCTCCTCAGGTTCCTCGCTGCTCTCCTGGTGGCGGGGGGTGTGGTCTGGTTCCTGCTCTCCCCTTGGATGAGCGCAGATCGGGTGAGGGTTGCCGGAGTGGTTGCCTCCGAGACCGAGCTCCTCCTCGTCCGCCTGGGTGTGGTGGTGGGCCGGCCCCTGGTCCTCATCCGGGCCGGCGTGGTGGAGACGGCTCTCGAGGCCGATCCCTGGGTGATCAGCGCCGATGTCGACCTCGACTGGCCGAGCGACGTCGTGGTCAGGGTGGTCGAACGTACTCCCCGGGCCTGGGTCGAGACCGCAGACGGCTGGACACGGAGGGCCGAGGACGGTGGCGCCGTGCCCAGCGCCCCCGAGCCCGACAACACCCTGGGCTGGGTGAGGATGCCGCACGTCCCCGAGACCGAGGCGGCCACCTCCGAGGTGGTGCTGGGAGCCATCGAGTTCATCCACGCCCTTCCTTCGGATTTGGCGAGGGTGACTGCGGTCCGATTCGAGGAGGGTGAGTTGTGGGCCGTGGTCGATGGTCATCAGGTGAGGTTGGGCAGGGAGACGGAGATGACGGCCAAAGCGGTCTCGTTGGTCACCCTTCTCACCGAGGACATCCCCGATGGAGCCACTCTCATCCTGGTGGCCCCCACCCACCCCGCCGTCGCTCCCGGCCCGGGGGAGGTGACGGAGTGAGGGAACAAACTCGCATCACGCTCATCTACACGTCAACTAGAGGCTTAGGGTTTCGGGGTTTACTAAGTGGGGTGACAACAGTAAACCTCAACCTCAGCTTTCGATTTCGAGTGGAGGTTCGACAGTGAGCAGCACCAGTGGCGGGTATCTCGCCGTCATCAAGGTCGTGGGCATCGGTGGTGGCGGGGTCAATGCGGTCAACCGCATGGTGGAGGCGGGTGTCCGTGGCGTGGAGTTCATCGCCCTCAACACCGACGCCCAGGCGCTGTTGATGAGTGACGCCGACGTCAAGCTGGACATCGGGCGCGACGTGACCAGGGGTCTCGGGGCGGGGGCGAACCCCGAGATCGGCCGGGCCGCGGCAGAGGAGCATCGCGCCGAGCTCGAGGACGCCCTCAAGGGGTCTGACATGGTGTTCATCACCGCCGGTGAGGGTGGCGGGACCGGCACCGGTGGCGCCCCCATCGTCGCCGAGGTGGCAAGGACGGTTGGTGCCCTGACGGTGGGCGTGGTCACCAGGCCCTTTGGCTTCGAGGGCCGGCGGCGGGCGGTCTACGCCGAGCAGGGGATAGACGCCCTCAAGGAGGCGGTGGACACCCTGATCGTGATCCCCAACGACCGTCTCCTCGACGTCGGTGACCCCAGTTCCCCGATCACGGAGACCTTCCGTCTTGCCGACGAGGTGCTGATGAGCGGGGTGACCGGTATCACCGATCTCATCACCACTCCCGGCCTGATCAACGTCGACTTCGCCGACGTGCGAACCATCATGGCCGACGCCGGGTCGGCGGTGATGGGCATCGGCAGGGCCACGGGGGAGAACCGGGCCCGGCAGTCGGCGGAGCGGGCGATATCGAGTCCCATGCTCGAGGCATCCATGGACGGGGCGAAAGGGGTCCTGCTCTCGGTCTCGGGACCGACCTCGATGACCCTCCACGAGGCCACCGAGGCGGCCCGGGTCGTGGCCGACCATGCCGACGGCGAGGCCGACATCATCTTCGGTGCGATCATCGACGACGACCTCGGTGAGGAGATGAAGGTGACGGTCATAGCCGCCGGTTTCGAGGGGAGACGTAAGCCGAACCGCCCGGTGTCACGGAGTACGGCGGACGGCCGGCGCTTCGTCGACGACGACCTCGAGATCCCTAGCTTCGTGCAGGGATGATCCGGCCGCCGGTTGGGGCGGGGGCGGCGTTCAGCGAGGCGGGTGACGGGGACGTCCGCAACGACCCGACTGCGCGTGGCGGTCTTAGCAGACGTCTTGGGATCGCCACGGAATGGGCCACCCTCCGTCAGGTGCACGGCGCCCACGTCGTGGAGGCCGTCGGCCCCGGTCCCCAGGGTGAGGCGGACGCGATCTGGACCACCCGCAATGGCCTTCCGGTCGGGGTGTTCACCGCCGACTGCTTCGGGGTGGTGCTCCACGCCGACGACGCGGTGGGTGTGGCACATGCCGGTTGGCGCGGAGCCAGGTCGGGTGTCGTCTCCAGGCTCGCTGCCGTGATGAGCGAGGCCGGGCACGCCCCGAGGAGGGCAATGGTCGGTCCCGGGATAAGGGCATGCTGTTTCGAGGTGGGCCTCGAGGTTGCCGAGCACTTCCCCGGCGCCCAGACCACGACCACCTGGGGGACCCTCTCGGTCGACCTGCCCGCGGTGATCGTCACCCAGCTCGGTGGTCTCGACGTGGACGTGATCGAGGGGTGCACCCGTCACGAGGACCGATTCTTCAGCCATCGTCGTGACGGCACCCGGCAACGTCAGACGGCGTTGGGCTGGATCCCATGAGTTACGACACGGTGCGGGAGCGGATCACCGCCGCCGCGGCCAGGGTGGGCCGCCTCTCGGGTGAGGTCAGTCTGGTCGTGGTCACGAAGGGCAGGTCCCCGGAGACCGTGATGACCGTCTACGAGCGGGGTCAGCGCGACTTCGGAGAGAACCGCGCCCAGGAGCTGACGGCCAAGGCCGCGGCACTGCCCGGCGACATCCGATGGCACTTCGTAGGGGCCCTTCAGACGAACAAGGTCCGTCTCGTCCGCCCCGTCGTCACCCTCCTCCACTCCTTGGACCGCGCCACCCTGGCGGCGGCCTGGGTCAAGGGGCCGGGTCTGCCCCCACCGGTGCTGATCCAGGTGAATCTGGCCCAGGAGTGGCAGAAGTCGGGTGTCACCCCCGATCACGTCTCGGAGCTGGTGGAGACCGCGATCGGTCTCGGTATCCCGGTATGGGGTCTGATGGCCATTCCCCCGGTACCCGAGACCGCCGAGGCAAGTCGTCCCCACTTCGCGAGGCTGAAGGCGATAGCCGCACGACTCGGGGAGGGACACCCCGGGCTCACCCAGATCTCCATGGGGATGACCGACGATTTCGAAGTGGCGATCGAGGAGGGTGCAACCATCATCCGCGTGGGACGGGCTATCTTTGAAGAGACCGACTGACGGGAGTCTGCATGTCGTCGCTGTTCTCCAAAGCTCTCGTGTATCTGGGTCTGGTCGATGAGGACCAGGTGGAAGACTCCGACGCCGAGCCCATGACCAACGGATACGAGACCCAGCCCGCGGAGCCAATGCCCCAGGCCCGTCGTGTCGAGCCGCCTCCGACCTCGCGCACGGCCATCAGGCCTCAGGGGAGGGGAGAGGCGTTCGGCGGCGCCTCCGTAGTCCGACCAGTCGAAGTCCAATCGGACATCCTGGTGGTCGAGGGGTTCGGCGACGCGAGGATGCTCGCCGATCGGATCCGGGACAGAACGCCGGTCGTGCTCGACATGCGTCACATCGATCCCGACCTGGTCCGCAGGATCGTGGACTTCTCCTCGGGCTTGATCTACGCCTTGGACGGCTCTATGCGAAAAGTCGGCGACGGTCTGGTCGCCGTCCTCCCACCCCGGGTTACCTTGAGCCGTGACGAGAAGCGTCGTCTCGCAGGGCTCGGCGCCTACGAGCTCGAAGACGTCGACTGACCCTTGGCCGATGTCCTCGACACCGCGCTCACCCTGTATCTGATCGCCGTCTTCGCCTGGGTGGTGCTCTCCTGGATCCCGATGTCCTCGGGTCACCCCTTGGGCAAGGTGCAGTACTACCTGGACAGGATCATCGGCCCGGTGATCCGCCCAATCCGCAGGGTGATACCCCCGATCCGCTTAGGCGGGGGTGCGCTGGACCTGTCTCCGATCATCCTCCTCATCGGGATCCAGATCATCCGTGGCCTGATCCGATGAGTCGCTGTCCCCGGGTGAACCGGTGCCCAGGGTCGATACCGGCGCCCCTCGACCACCGTCCGCTGTTTATCCTGAGGCTTGTCCTGAGGCGAGCCGACAAGGGGTTTGGGAGTTGCCAATGAAGCCATCCGACATCGAACAGAAGACCTTCTCGACCGCGCTGCGTGGTTACGACCTCAACGAGGTGGACGACTTCCTCGATGACGTGATCGCCACCATCAGAGATCTCGAGGAGCAGGTGGCCGCCGCCAAGGCCGGCAAGGGCGACGCCGCCGGCACCACCGCCCCGGCCGCCGCCCCCGATGAGAGCGCCGTGGGCCGGGCGCTCATCGCCGCCCAGAACACGGCGGACCAGATCCTGGCCGAGGCCCGCGAGGAGGCCGACCGGATCAAGGAGGAGGCCCGTGGGGAGGCAGAGACCTGGATCAACGAGCGGGACCTGAAGAAGGCGGAAGCCGAGCAAGCCATTGCGGAGCTGAGACTGAGGGTGGACAACGTGCGCCGCGAGCTGGCCGTCCTCGCCACGGTGGTCGCCGACGGGCTCGACGAGATGGACGTCTCCATAGACGGCGCCGCCCGGTCGACGTCCCGAATCGCGGACACCGAGACTTCCGAGCCGGTGGACACCGAGGAAACGAGCGAGGAGTCCGAGCCGGGCACTGTGGACAGTGCCGACAGTGAGGATGGTGAGAGCAGCGGGGACAGCGCCGACAGCCCGGAGAACATAGGCGGCGATCTCACCACGGGCGAGACCGAGGAGGAGGGTCACCAGGCCGGTCCGGTCGAGACCGAGGACGAGATGGTTCCCCGTGGCGACGAGGAGGTCGACACCGAGCACGACGAGGGGATCATCGTGGAGGTTGACGACACTGAGGCCCCGGTTCGGGCCGAGTGATTCTCAGACCGTCACGGTCAAACCGAGCCAGACACGCCGACCCTGGATGTCGACCCCGGCCTCGGTCGGGCTCTCCCTTCTGACCTCGTTGGCGAGCACCTCCGCCGCTATGTAGTCACCGTGGCCGGTGAACGCCTCCACGACGTCCGGGTCGTCGGAGGCCCAGACGAGGACGATCTTGTCGGAGACGTCGAGACCGAACTCCCTTCGCATCTGCTGGACACGGCTCACGATCTCCCGGGCCAGCCCTTCGGTGACCAGCTCCCCGGTGAGAGTGGTGTCGAGCACACAGGCGAAGCTCGGGCCGGTCTCGACCACAGTCCCCTCGAGGGGGGTTCGCTCCACCATCACGTCGTCGGCCGTTATCTCTTGACCGGAGACCTCGATGGTCTCCCCCTCCAGGAGAAGCTCGATCTGGTGGGGCCCGAGCGCGGCGATCGCCGTGGCGACCTCGGTCATCCTGGGGCCGAGCACCGGGCCGAGACGCCGGTAGTTCGCCTTGGCGGAGAGTGTCACCAGATCGGTCTGCTCTCCGCTCACCACCACCGACCTCACGTTGAGCTCGTCGGCGATGACCTCGGCGTGGGCCCGCACCGCCTCGGCGAGCTCGGGGTCCCTGGTGAGCACGGTCAAGGCGGAGAGAGGCTGACGGACCCGATGACCCTCCTTCTTCCTCAGACTCCGGCCGATACGAACCACCTCACGCACATCGGCCATGGCGCGCTCGAGGTCGGTGTCGATGAGAGCCAGGTCCGCAGTCGGGAAGTCCCGGTGATGGACCGAGCGCGCCACGTCGGGGCGATGACGGGCCACCAGCTGCTGATAGAGATGCTCGGTGACGAAGGGCAACACGGGGGCGAGGACGTGGACGAAGGTGGTGAGGACCTCGTAGAGGGTGGCGAACGCCGACAGCTTGTCGAGCTCGGCCTCGGCGCCGTCCTCACGCGATCGCCAGAATCGCCTGCGGGAGCGTCTCACGTACCAGTTGGTGAGATGGTCGATGAACCCCAGGGTCGGTGGCACCACGTTGTAGAGGTAGTAGCCCTCCATTTGGATGTTGACCTCGGAGATGAGGCTCTGCAACACCGACAGGATCCACCGGTCCATCTCGGGCCGCTGGGGCACGGGTGGGGCCTTGGCGAGGTCGTCCATGGTGATCCGATCGGCCTCGGCGTAGGTGGTGAAGAAGCTGTACGTGTTCCACATAGGGAGCAGCACGGTCCGAACCACCTCGGCCACCCCGCCGGTGGAGAAGCGGAGCGGCTCGGCCCGGAGCACCGGTGAGTTGATGAGAAATGCCCTGAGGGCGTCGGCTCCGTACCGGTCGAAGATCTCCGACGGGTCGGGGTAGTTCTTGAGGCTCTTGGACATCTTCTGACCGTCCTCGACGAGGATCAGCCCGTTCACCACGCAGTTCTCGAAGGCGGGGCGCTCGAACAGCGCTGTGGAGAGGACCATCAGGGTGTAGAACCAGCCCCTGGTCTGATCGAGACCCTCGGCGATGAACTGGGCCGGGAAGGTGGCCTCGAACCTCTCCCGATTCTCGAAGGGGTAGTGGAGCTTCCCGTAGGGCATGGATCCCGACTCGAACCAGCAGTCGAGAACCTCGGGGACCCGGCTCATCACCCCGCCACAGGACCGGCACGGCCAATGCACCTCGTCCATCACATGCTTGTGGAGATCGGCGGGTCTGACCCCGGCGAGACCGTCGAGCTCGTCGAGTGAGCCCACCGCGACCTGCTCCCCGCATCCGTCGCACTCCCAGACCGGGATGCAGGAGCCCCAATAGCGGTTGCGGCTGATCGCCCAGTCACGAGCCCCGGCCAGCCAGTTCCCGAACCGGCGGGAGCCGACGTGCTCGGGCACCCAGTGGACCTTGTCGTTCTGGGCCACCATCTCGTCACGGAACCGCTCCACGGCGACGAACCACGTCGGGATCGCCTTGTACATCAGAGGGGTCCCCGTCCGGTAGCAGAAGGGATACGAGTGGACGAGACGCTTCGACTCGAGCAGCTTCCCGGAGGCGGAGAGGAGATCGGTGAGCACTGGGTCGGCAGCCTTGATGTTGAGCCCGGCGACGTCGGGCACGTCCTCGGTGAAGTTCCCCTTGGCGTCGATGGGGTCGACGAGCAGGTCGAGCCCGGCGGCGGTGAGGGCGTAGAAGTCGGCCTCGCCGTAGGCCGGCGCCATGTGGACGAGACCGGTGCCCTCGTCGGTCGTCACCTCGTCCGAGCCGATCACCCGGAAGGCGCCGCTCTCGCCCTCCCCGGCGAAGTAGGGGAAGGCCGGCTCGTAGCGAAGACCGATCAGGTCCTCCCCCTTGGCCTTCGCCGTGATCGGATGACCCTCGCCGAGAACCGCATCCACGAGTTCCGAAGCCACCCAGTAGCCCTCACCCGAGACCATCACCCTGACGTAGAGGTTCTCCGGGTTGACGGCGACAGCGAGGTTTCCGGGCAGGGTCCACGGTGTGGTGGTCCAGATGAGGAGATGGTCACCGGTCTCGGCGACGGCGTTGCCCTCGAATAGGCGGAGACGCACCGTTATCGAGGGGTCCTCGGTGTCGCGGTAGTCGAGGTTGGCCTCGAAGTTGGACAACGGCGTCGCCGCCCCCCAGGAGTAGGGGAGGACCTTGAAGGCCTTGTACACCAGACCCTTGTCCCAGAGCTGGCGGAACACCCACCAGACGGTCTCCATGAAGTCGGGGTCCATGGTGCGGTAGTCGTTCTCGAAGTCCACCCACCGCCCGACACGCTCGGTCAACGTCTCCCATGCCTCGGTGTTGGCCTGGACCTCGAGACGACACGCCTCGTTGAAGCGGTCGATGCCATATGCGGCGATCTCGCTCGGTCCAGAGATGCCGAGCCTCTTCTCGACCTCCATCTCGATGGGGAGCCCGTGGGTGTCCCATCCGAACCTCCGCTCCACCCGGTAGCCCCGCATCGTCCAGTATCGGGGGACCATGTCCTTGAGCACCCCGGCGAGGAGGTTGCCGTAGTGGGGGCTTCCCGTGGGGAACGGGGGACCGTCGTAGAACACGTACTCCCGATCCACGGGTCGGGACCGCACCGACTCGGCGAAGGCGTCGGTCTCCCGCCAAAAGGCGAGAATGTCCCTCTCCAGCTCGGGAAAGCTGACCGTGGGCTCGACGCGAGTGAATGTCGTCTCGTTCCTGGGTGTCACCTGGGCTCCGTGTGAGCCCGGAATGCTAGGGGAGGGGGAATCGTTCGATTCTCCGAAACCTGCCCGATGGGCAGGACGTTGGTAGGGTTTCCGCCCTTTGAAACGGGTCCGACATGGCGCGACAACTGGCAAAGACCACCGTGGACCGCTTCCGGCGAAGGCTCGAGGACGAGCGTGACCGTCTCGAGGCCCAGATCGCCGAGTACGAACGCGAGATCGAGGAGGCGAGGCTCACGGAGAGCTCGTCTGATCGCAGCCCGGATCCCGGCAACGCCGAGGCCAGCTCGATGAAGCTCGAGTACGCCAAGGAGCTCTCCATCGAGCAGAACACCTTGGACCTCCTCGGCAAGGTCCGACGGGCCCTGGGGCGTGTGGAGAGGGGTGAGTACGGGGTCTGCGAGAGCTGTGGCAAGGCGATACCGCTGGAACGGCTCGACGTCCTGCCCTACACGACCCTGTGCGTCGACTGCGCCTCCAAGACGTCTTGACACGCCGCTACCTGCCGTCGCTGGCGATAGCGGTCATCGTGGTGGCGCTCGACGCCCTGACCAAGCGATGGGCCCAGACTGCCTTCGCCGACGGAGACCTGATACTGATACCCGGATTCCTCGGGCTCACCTTCGTCGAGAACCCGGGCGCCGCCTTCTCGCTGTTCCCCGATTTCGGGCAGGTGCTCGGTGTGGCGGCGATCCTGGTCACCGGGATAGTGCTCTGGTCGTTGCGCAGGCCCCGCCCGGGGATAGAGGTGGCCGCTTTCGGTCTCGTCATCGGTGGCGCACTGGGCAACCTGGTCGACCGTGTGACCCGGGGTGACGGTCTCCTCGACGGCAAGGTCGTCGACTGGGTCAACCTATGGTGGATACCCACCTTCAACGTCGCCGACGCCGCAGTGACCGTGGCCGTCTTTCTCCTCCTCATGCAGGCATGGCGGACGAGAGAGTCCTCGTAGTGCCCGGGGCCCTCGACGGCTCCCGGGTGGACAAGACGGTCGCCGTCCTCCTCGGGCTGAGCAGGGCGCAGGCCCGAGACCTGGTGGAGAGGGGTGTGACCCTCGAGGGGAGACGGGTTGGCCCCGGCGAGCGGGTGGCGGCGGGAGCGCTGATCGTGGCGCCTTCACCGGTGACGGAGACACCACTGGCCCCGGAGCCGGTCTCCTTCGGGGTGCTCTACGAGGACGAGGACCTCCTGGTGGTGGACAAGCCTTCCGGCGTCGTAGTACATCCCGGCGTCGGCCGGTCCGGGGGAACCCTGGTCGCCGGACTCCTCCATCGCTACCCGGAGCTGGAGGGTGTGGGGGAGAAGGGGAGATGGGGTCTCGTCCATCGTCTCGACAAGGACACCTCGGGGGCCCTCCTCGTCGCAAGGAACGACGCGTCCTACCGCACCCTTGTCTCGGACCTGCGCCGGCGGCACGTCGGACGGGTCTATCTGGCGCTGGTCCACGGGGTGCCGGGGTCGGCGTCGGGCACCATCGAAGCCCCCATCGGAAGAGACCCGAGGCGACCGATGCGCAAGACGCTGAGCCACGACGGCAAGCCGGCGCTCACCCACTACGAGGTGGTCGAGGCCTATCCCCGGAGCGACGTGACGCTTCTCCGGGTGACTCTCGACACCGGGCGCACCCATCAGGTCAGGGTGCATCTCTCCGCTATCGGCCACCCTGTGGTTGGCGATGTCGTCTATGGCGGGCGGCCGAGACGGACACGCACCCAGCGCATGTTCCTGCACGCCCATGAGATCACCTTCACACACCCCCGGTCGGGGGTGGTGGTCACGGTGACCAGTCCGCTCCCACCCGAGCTCGAATCGATCCTGCATGACCTCGGCTAGCCCCTCGGATCCGATACCGTCAGAGCCCGTGACCCAGGATCACGCCACCGACCACACGACCGCGGCCCCGGTCTGCTACCGCCACCCGGACCGCCACACCCTCCTCACATGCAGCCGCTGTGGACGGCCCATCTGCGCCTCGTGCTCGACCGACGCCTCGGTGGGGCAGCGATGCCCCGAGTGCATGAGAAGCGAGGGGCCGCAGCGGGTGATCCCCACCGGGCCCCGTCGTCGGGGCACCGCCATGGCACCGGCCACCACGACGTTCATCGCGGCAGCAGTTGGCTTCTTCGTCCTCACCGGGTTCGGCAGCGCCCAGAGCCGTCTGGTCGTCGACCTGGCCCAGATCAACTTCCTCGTGGCCGAGGGGGAGTGGTGGCGCCTCTTCACCCCCGTGCTGCTCCACGCCTCGGTGATGCACATCCTCTTCAACATGTGGGCGCTTTGGGTCCTCGGGCCACAGGTCGAGCGGGGTGTCGGCACCTGGCCGTTTGTCGGGCTCTACCTCGCCGCCGCGGGGGTCGGCGGGGTTTTCACCTTCTATCTCGGGGGCCCTGGCGACATCGCCGTCGGCGCTTCCGGGGCGATCTTCGGTCTTTTCGGGATCTGGCTGAACTGGGCGGTGCGTCGTCGCGGAACCATCCAGGGGCGGGCCCTGCTGCGTCAGATCGGGTTTCTGCTGCTCATCAATGCCGCAATCCCGATACTCCTCCCCGGGGTCGCCTGGGAGGCCCATCTCGGCGGTCTCATCGCCGGATTCGCCATCGGGGAGGTGTGGTCACGGTTCCGCGGCCCCGACGTCGCCAGGGTTCGCACCCTGATCGCCTTCGCCGTCGCGGTCCTGGCGGTGCTGGCGGTCCTCATCTGAGATTTCGCGCACTGGCCGGGTCCTTGGCGGCGGTGGTACGCTCGTCCCGAAACTACACAGGTGTAAGTCCTTGTCCTTCGCCCACCTCCACCTGCACACCGAGTACTCGCTGCTAGACGGTGCCGCCCGTGTGGAGGACGTGGTGGCGGCGGCCGCCGCCGACTCCCAGCCGGCCATAGCCATCACCGACCATGGCAATCTCTATGGGGCCGTCGAGTTCGTTCGGACCGCCAACCGCCACGGGATCAAACCGATCGTCGGGATGGAGGCCTATTACGTCGACGGATCCCGTTTCGACCGGCCGGCGGGTGCGGCGAACAAGCGGTACCACATGACCCTGCTCGCCGAGAGTCAGAGGGGGTATCAGAACCTCCTCCAGCTTTCCTCGAAGGCGTTTCTCGACGGCTACTACTACAAGCCGCGGATCGATCTCGACCTTCTCGCCGAGCACTCCGAGGGGATCATCGCCACCTCAGGGTGTCTTGGGGGCAAGGTGCCCCAGCTGCTCGCACCCGACGCCGTGAGCGAGGAGGGCAACCAGGGCACGGAGAGGGACTTCGACGCTGCCCTTCGTGCCGCCGCCGTCTTCCAGGACGTGCTGGGACGTGACAACTTCTTCATCGAGGTCCAAGACCACGGGATCGAGGCGCAGCGACGCATCCTCGCGGACCTGTGCGAGGTGGCTGCCAGGATCGGGGCACCGCTCCTCGCCACCAATGACGTCCACTACACGAGACGCTCGGAGCACGACGCTCACGACGTCCTGTTGTGCATCCAGACCGGCTCGTTGCGCGAGGAGAAGGGTCGGCTCCGGTTCGAGGGGTCGGAGCACTACCTGAAGACCGCCGCCGAGATGAGGGCGATCTTCGGTGACGCCGACTACCCGGGAGCCTGCGACAACACGTTGTGGATCGCCGAACGTGCCGAGCTCGACATCGAGTTCGGCCGCATCCTCCTGCCCCAGTTCCCCGTCCCCGAGGGGGAGACCGAGGTCACCCATCTGCGCCGACTCGTCGAGCAGGGGGCCCTCGAGCGCTATGGCGCCCGCCCCGCCCCCGAGGTGTGGGACCGAGTGGAGCACGAGCTGAAGATCATCGAGGAGATGGGGTTCCCCGCCTACTTCCTCATCGTCTGGGACCTGATCCGTCATGCCAGGGAGAACGGCATCCGGGTCGGGCCCGGTAGGGGATCGGCGGCCGGCTCCATAGTGTCCTACTGCCTCCGTATCACCGACATCGACCCCCTGGCCTACGGTCTCATCTTCGAGCGTTTCCTCAACCCGGGCCGAAAGTCGATGCCCGACATAGACATGGACTTCGACGAGCGCCACCGCGCCGAGATGATCCGCTACGCCGCCGAGAAGTACGGCCAGGACCGAGTCGCCCAGATCATCACCTATTCGACGATCAAGGGGAAGCAGGCGATCCGCGACGCCGCCCGGGTGCTCGGTCACCCCTACTCGCTGGGCGACCGCGTCGCCAAGGCGATGCCTCCTTCGATCCTGGGCAAGGACCCCAGCCTCGAGGAGGTCCTCAGCCCGCCAGGGCCTGGGGCGCCCTCCGAGGTGCGTGACTGGTACGCCAACGGCCACGGTCTGCGGGAGATGTACGAGACCGACCCCGCGGTCAGGGAGGTGGTCGACGCCGCCCGGGGTCTCGAGGGTCTGCGAAGACAGGACTCGATACACGCCGCAGCGGTGGTCATCGCCCCCGAGCCGCTCACCAACATCGTCCCGGTGCAGCGCAAGGGGGAGGGCGCCGAGATTGTCACCCAGTACGAGATGCACGCAGTCGAGGAGCTCGGTCTGCTGAAGATGGACTTCCTCGGTCTGCGCAACCTCTCCATCATCGAGCGCTGCCTGGAGCTCATCGAGGAGTCGGATGGGGTGAGGCTGGACATCGACGCCATCCCCCTCGACGACCCCATGACCTTTGAGTTGTTGCAGACGGGCAACACCGTCGGGGTGTTCCAGATGGAGGGCAACGCCATGCGTGGCCTGATCCGCTCCCTGAGACCGGACAGCTTCGAGGACGTGATCGCCCTGGTGGCCCTGTACCGGCCCGGCCCCATGGGGGCCAACATGCACACCCTGTACGCCGACCGGAAGAACGGCCGGGCCCAGATCGAGCACATCCATCCTGTACTCACCGACAAGCTGGCAGACACCTATCAGATCATGGTCTATCAGGAGCAGGTGCTCATGGTGGCCCAGGAGCTTGCGGGCTACTCGATGGCCGACGCCGACGAGCTCCGTAAGGCCATGGGCAAGAAGATCAAGTCCGTCATGGAGGCCGAGGAGGAGCGATTCGTCCGGGGGTGCACCGACCAGGGCCACACCGAGGAGACCGGGCGGGCCGTCTTCCGGCTCATCGAGCACTTCGCCGGATACGGCTTTGCCAGATCTCACGCCGCCGCCTATGGCCTGATCGCCTATCAGACGGCATTCCTCAAGGCCCATCACCCGGCGGAGTACCTGGCGTCGCTGCTCACCGCGACCAAACGGGACAAGGACCGGACCGCGGTCTACCTCAGCGAGTGCCGGCAAATGGGGATAGAGGTGCTGGTCCCCGACATCAACGAGTCGGACACCGACTTCACCGTTCGTGACGGCCGTATCCGGTTCGGGCTGTCGGCGGTGCGCAATGTCGGGGAGGGTGTGGTCGACAAGATCATCGAGGCACGGCGTGACCACCCCTACACCGGCTTCTCCGACTTCATCGACCGGGTCGAAACCGCCGTCCTCAACAAGCGGACCATCGAGTCGCTGATCAAGGCGGGGGCCTTCGACGCCACCGGTGAGACACGCAAGGGTCTGATGCTGATCCACGAGCAGGCTCTGGACGCCGTGCTGGAGCGTCGTCGCAACGAGGAGATGGGCCAGTACAGCCTGTTCTCGGGTGAGGAGACGGCGGTGAGGGCCGGCGAGCTGACCATCCCGACCAGCGAGTGGGCCACGAAGACCAAGCTGGCCTTCGAGAAGGAGATGCTCGGTCTCTACGTCTCCGACCACCCTCTGCTCGGCGTGGGCGGCGCCCTGGCGGCCACCACCACCCATCACATCGCCGACCTGGCCGAGTTAGCCGACCGCAGCCCAATCACCGTGGGCGGCATCGTGGGGGGCATCAGCCGCCGGTGGACCAGGAACGGCGATCCGATGCTGTTCTTCCAGCTCGAGGATCTCGAGGGGTCGACGGAGTGCATCGCCTTCCCACGCACCGTCCACGACTACGGCCCGCTCATCGTCGAGGACGCCCTGCTCGTCATCACCGGGACCCTCGACCATCGGGGTGACGACGTGAAGGTGGTGGCGAGGGAGATGAAGGAGCTCGAGGTCCGGGACGAGACCGTGGTGAGGCTTGGTGTCCCTGCCGGTCGTCTCACCCCCGAGGTCGTGTCCACGCTCAAAGGGATCCTCCACAACCATCCGGGCCCGATCCCCGTCTATCTGCACATGACCGACAACGGGGACACCAAGGTCCTCCGTCTCAGTGACGACCACTGTGTGGAGCCGCGGTCTGCCCTCTTCGCCGAGCTCAAGGAGCTGCTCGGCCCGAGGGCCATCCTCTAGCCGAGCCCTGCGAGCCCAGGGTTCACAGCCCCGCTGACCGGGTCCACCGACCCTGGGTTGGCGAGAGGCGGCGGTGTCCTCTCAGGCCCGGGCGTGCCGCCGGCCCAGGCTGTAGGCGACCACTGCGGTGACCACGAAACCGGTCCCCACCCCGGCCACGGCCAGGGCTCTCTTCGTCCTCCTGGCGAAGATCACCACCGGCCAGCCGCGATTGATCGCCACCGCCCCCAGCTCGGAGTCGGGGTTGACCGCTACCGGGTGCCCTACCGCTTCGAGCATGGGCAGGTCGGAGATCGAGTCGGAGTAGGCGTAGCACAGCCCGAGGTCGTATCCCCGGTCGGAGGCCAGCTTCCTGATCGCCTCGGCCTTGCCCGGCCCGTACACGAACGGCCCTTCGAGTCTCCCCGTGTAGTGGCCGTCGATCACCTCGCCCTTGGTCCCGATGGCACCTGTCATGCCCAAGGAAGCGGCGAGCGGCTCGACGAGCGGTTGGGGGCTTGCGGAGACGATCCAGGTGTCACGGTCGTGCTCCTGGTGCATGGCGATCAGGTTCCTGGACTCGGGTCGCACCCGGCTCACCAGGTTCGGCGTCACCGCGGCCTCGAGCGTCTTGATCCCTTCCACCGGGACTCCGGCGATCCTGACCAGGAAGTCCGAGCGCAGGTCCTCCACGCCTTGGCCGCCCTTGTCCCCCAGGAGTCGGAACCGGACCGCATCCTGGATCCAGGCCAGGAGCTCGGCGTCTTTGGCCAAACCCTGACGCCAGGCCGCAACACCGAGGGGGAATGCCGAGGCTCCTGCGATGAGCGTCCTGTCCAGGTCGAAGAAGGCGGCGGCGTTGGTCACGTGGTCAAGCTAATGCCGAACCGATCCCAGGGAATCCCGTCGGCGCTGGCCGCCAGCTCGACGAGACCGTCGATGTTGGTCGGAGGCGACGCCGACCAGGGGATGGTGGCCACGCTGGCCCCGTATCTGGCCGAGAACTCCTCACGGAAGTCGCGTTGGCGCACTGTCTCCGCCGACCACAACTCGACTATGTGCTTGACCTCGGAGTCGAGACCA
>JAKEHF010000214.1 GCA_022615295.1 Actinomycetota bacterium
AGACGACCCGGACATCGAGCGCCGAGTCGACGTCGGCATCCGGTGGGGTGTAGCGGCGGACGGGCGAGCCGGGGTCATCGGCGAGAAAGGAGCAGAGACGGGTCACTCCCGAACTCGGAGATGTCGGGTCCTCGGGATCGGCGAACACCACGAGCCGCCACCGGCCATCTGCCTTGAGGACATGGCCGAGCTCGACCAGCTTGGCATCCGCGAGACGGATCGCTGGTGCCGAGTGAAACCGCATGCCGATCGGATAGCCCACCGCCAGACCCTGGTGTGTCCCCCCTGCGACGAGCAGCGAGGGCGGGTATTGGATCGTGGTCCCCGCCGTGTAACGCCCCTGACGCACGAAGTACCTCTGGAACTCCTCGGGGTCGACACCATCGGGCTCGGTGGCCGACCGCGGTGGCTTGCTCATCATCTCCGCCCACACCCGGTCGAAGTCGATCAGCTCCTTGGCGACACCCCACCGCTCGGTGGAATAGGTGTGCAGGATCGCCGGTGTGCTCCGCCCGAGGAGGACGTTGACCAGCTTCCACCCCAGGTCGAACGAGTCCCTGATGGCCACGTTCATCCCCTGACCAGCCTTCGGGCTGTGGGTGTGACATGCGTCTCCGACGATGAAAACGTGGGGAGCACGTGAGCCGGCGTCATCCTCACCAACGTCGTCGAACTTGTCACAAAGCCGTTGCCCGATCTCGTACACCGACCACCATGCCACCTCCTTCACATCGAGGGTGTAGGGGCGGAGCACCCGCCCAGCTGCCTCGATGACATGGTCGACCGTGATGTTGCGGTCGGCGATCCGCTCGCCCTCCTCCAGCTCATCGAGCTCGATATAGATGCGGGTCAGATAACCGCCCTCACGAGGGATGATCAGCAGACTGCCGTAGGCAGCGGACTGCACAAGGGTCTTGAGACGGATGTCGGGGAAGTCGGTGACAGCGAGGACGTCCATGACTCCCCAAGCCTGGTTTGCCGAGTCGCCGCTCAATACCCGTCCGATCGCTTGACGGACCGTGCTGTGGGCCCCGTCGCATCCCACGACGTATCGGCATCGGAGGGTGTCGATCCGGCCCTCGTCCTCCACGCGCTCGATCCTGGCCGTGACGGCATGGGCCGGGCCCCGGTGATGGTCGACCTGGGCGTCGACTCTGAGGTCCACCAGCCGCCGCCCATAGTCCGGCACCAGCCGGGTCGGCGAGTTCCACATGTTCTCGAGGAGGAAGTCGTGGACCCGCGCCTGGTTCAGGATCACGTGTGGGAACTCGCTGAGACCGTCCTCGGTGTCCTGGACCCTCCCGCTCCGGACTATGACCTCCAGTCGGTCCTCGCTGGGTTTCCAGAAGGAGGTCTCGTTGACCCAGTACGCCTCCTTGAGGACACGTTCGCTGAAGCCGAGGGCCTCGAAGACCTCCATCGTCCGACAGGCGATGCCGTCGGCTCGGCCACGCATCAGGGGCCCCGGCTTCTGCTCGATGATCCGGGTGCTTATCTCCGGGAACGCAGCCAACTGGGCGGCCAGGGTCAAGCCCGCAGGGCCGCAGCCGACGATCAGCACATCCACCACGTCAGGAAGACCCGCTGCGGGCAACTCATGACCCGGCGCCGGGTCCGAGACTCTCGGGTCACCTGGTCGGTATCCGTTGAGATGGAACTGCATGCGACCTCCTCATCGAAGAGTCACCCATCACCGAGTCTCCGATGCGACTCCTGATCGGCCAACGCTATCGAGGAGGGTGCCGAAGGCTCGACGTGTGATACCTTGCAGTTCTATGTATGCTGACCTGGTATCGGAGGTGCGTGATCGTGCAGATCGACAAGGACCTGGTAGCGGCGTCGGCGACACCACTGGTCCTGGCGATCCTGGCCGAGGGTGACAGCTACGGCTATGCGATTCTGAGACGGGTTCGCCGGCTTTCTGCTGGCGAGATCGAGTGGACCGACGGGATGCTCTACCCGCTCCTCCACCGGCTGCATCGTCTCGGGTACGTGGCAACAGAGTGGAGGGCCTCCCCCGAAGGTCGGCGACGCCGCTACTACACGATCACCGAAGAAGGCCGCCGAGCGCTGACCAGGCGCCGAAGTCAGTGGGCGACGGTGACCCGGGCCTTGGACGACGTGTGGGGTCGGTTCGTTGTCCTGCCCTTCGCCGGAGCGTGAGCATGGAGGGGCTGGAGACAGAGATCGCCGAGTGGCGTGACTTCATCGCACGGGCGCTCGAAGGCCAAGAGGTCGAGGAGCTGGAAGGGCATCTGCGGGATCAGATCGCCGACCTGACAAAGGCGGGTCTCACCGACGACGAGGCCTTCCTCGTGGCGGTGAGGCGGATAGGTGGCGTCGACGATCTGTCACGTGAGTTCGCCCGAGAGCACAGCGGCAGGTTGTGGCGACAGCTGGTCGTCTCGGACGACGAGGAGTCGCCAAAGAGCCGATGGCCGGTCACGCTGGCGTTCGCCATGGCCGCGGCGATCACCATCCAGGTGGCGCGTCTGGCCGCGGGATTCCCGGCCGAGGAGTCGTCGTGGCTCACTCGGAACCTGAGCCTTCTCGTGCTTCCCTTCCTCGCCGGCTATTTCGCCTGGAGACGCCGACTCGCCCCGCTTCATTGGCTCTTCGCTCTGGCCCCGTTCGTGGTCGCCGCAGCGGTGGTCAACCTATATCCCTTCGTCGCGGGCGGCTCTACGGAGTTGTTGGTCGCCGCCCACCTCCCCGTGGCGGTGTGGTTCGTGGTCGCCTACCCCTACATGGGCGGCGCGCCCGGGTCGCACGAGCGTCGCATGGACTATGTCCGCTTCACAGGGGAATGGCTCATCTACTACGTCCTCATCGCCCTCGGTGGTGGTGTCCTCTTGGGTCTCACCACCCTCATCCTCGAGCCCGCCGGTGTCGACTCGGAGCTGATCGTCGAGTGGGCCCTGCCCTCGGGTGCGGCGGGTGCCGTAGTCGTGGCGGCATGGCTCGTCGAAGCGAAGCAACGCGTCGTGGAGAACATGGCCCCGGCTCTGACGATGGTCTTCTCTCCCCTCTTTGCGGTGATGCTGGTCGGGTCGGCCGTGGTGTACGCCGTGACCGGCCTGGGCGGCGCCTTCGACCGCGAGCTCCTCGGTGTCTTCGACCTTATGATGGTGGTGGTCCTGGGGCTCGTCCTCTACGGCGTCTGCGCCAGGGACCCGTCCAAACCCCCGGGCTGGACCGACCGGATCCAACTCGTCGCCATGGCCGGGGCCCTGGTCCTCGACCTGATGGTCCTCGGGGTCATGATCGCCCGGATCTCCGAGCTCGGCTTCACCCCTAACCGGACGGCGGCCCTCGGTCTGAATCTCGTCCTCCTGGTGGCCCTTTCCGGCACGGCACTGCTCACCGCGAGGTTCCTCAAGAGGGATTCGACGATCCATCGGCTGGAGCGCTGGCAGACCGGATATCTGCCGGTGTTCGCCGTCTGGGCGGCGGTGGTCGTGGTGGTCCTTCCCCCGCTGTTCGGCTTCGTCTGAGTGACGGCCTAGGTCAGAAGGGAACCGGCATCAGCTCGAACAGGTCGATGGCATATCTGCCACGGCCTTCGCTGAGGAACGGATGGTCGTCGGCCAGTGCCATGGCCTGGTCCAGATCGTCAGCTTCGACTATCGAGTAGCCAGACAGGCTCGATGCCGGGCCCGTCGTGCCATCGTCGACGATCGCGCCGCCCGCGCCGAAGGGGGATCCCACATCCACCAGCGCCGGACCGACCTTGTCCAGCCAGACCTGCCATTTCCCGAGGACCGCCGCCGCCTGCTCCTCCGACATCTCCGCGAGATCGGTCGCCTCCCCCCGGTAGATCATCATGTACTTCGCCATAGGTCACCTCCTGATTTAGTTTCGACTATATCAGACATGGACAACAGCTTCAACGCAGACTAAAACAGGGTCGTCATGGACGCACTCCAGGTGGTCGCCGAGCCCCGTCGTCGGGAGATCCTCCGTCTGATCTGGGACGAGGAGATGGCGGCCGGCGAGATCGCCGGTCATTTCGACCTCACCTTCGGGGCTGTCTCCCAGCATCTTTCGGTGCTACGTGAGGCGTCACTCGTCGAGATGCGACGCGAGGGGAATCGCCATATCTACAAGGCCAACCTGGACGCGCTGGCCCCCTACAGGACGGTTCTCGAGATGATGTGGGGCGGGGCGCTGGAAGACCTCAAGACGGCCGTGGAGTCCAAGGGTGACTGAGATCACGGTCGAGCAACGAGTCGACGCCGCGCCGTCGACGGTGTATCGGTACCTGACCGAGCCCGGCATGTGGGCCACCTGGCAGGGCGAGGAGGCCACGGTGGAGCCCTGGGCCGGTGGTCGATTCTCGATGCTCATGAGCAACGGATCGGTCGCCGAGGGTGTCTTCGTGGAACTGGTTCCCGACACCAGGGTGGTGTTCACCTGGGGGTGGGTCGGTCATCCCACGGTTCCCCCCGGGTCGACGACCGTGGAGATCGCGCTGCACGAGGAGGAGAGGGGTACCCGTGTCGTCCTCACCCACCGTTCTCTGCCCGCTGAGGAGGTGGAACTGCATCGGAGTGGGTGGCAGCACTATCTGCCCCGTCTGGCGGTGGCCGCAAAAGGTGGAGATCCCGGTCCCGAGAGCGGCGTGAAGGGACCCGATGATCAGGAGGCAATACATGGCCGTTGACGTGCTGACCGAGATCCTGATCCAGCGACCCCGAGCCGAGGTCGCGTCCTACGCCGCCAACCCGGACAACGCCACCGCCTGGTATGCCAACATCGAGTCGGTCGAGTGGAGGACGGAGCCACCGCTCCAGGTGGGATCGCTGGTTGCATTCCGCGCTCGATTCCTCGGTCGCCAACTCGAGTACACCTATCGGATAACCGATCTGGTACCCGGGCGACGTCTGGTGATGGGCACCGCCGACGGGCCATTCGCGATGGAGACGACCTACGAGTGGAGCGACGACGGGCTGGGGACCCAGATGACCCTGCGCAACGCGGGTACCCCCACCGGATTCGGCAGCGTCCTGGGCCCGGCGATGGCGGCGGCTATGCGCCGAGCCAATCAGAAGGACCTGGCCCGTCTCAAACGGCTTCTCGAGTCGAGGAATCCTGAGCTCGTCCGACTGGCGAGGCGTCTCTCTATCCGAACAGGTCGAGCCATGCCTGCCATGCCGGGCGCTCACCGTCTTCGCCGATCAGCCCCATCGTTTCGAAGGGCGCCGCCTGCCCCTGATCCCAGAGGAAGCTCCAGATCACCATGTCGGCGATCTCGGTGAGCTCCGGCACCCACCGTGTCACGAAATCGGCCTGCTTGTCGGCGCTACCCGACCACTCCCCGAGCTCACCACCCGCCTGCCAGCCCACCTCGGTGAAGACGATGGGACGATCGACGTGTTCGAGGATCTGGCGGTAGTAGTCGTCGGGCACCTGCCCGGGGTCGGTGTAGATCAACCCGGGGTAGGTGGTGAAGCCGATCACGTCGGCGTCGGGGAAACGTGCGATCAGCTCCCACTCCGGAGCGGTGTCGGTCTCACCGAATAGACCCGACTTGAGCCCGCGCAACCGCTCCAACTGAAAGACGGGAAAGACCCTGGTGCCTTCCGAGACAGAGTGGACCGAGGCGACCAGATCGGGATAGATGTGGGCGAGCCGCTCGAAGTCCTCGGGCGCCTTCTCCCAGAGGAAGGCGTTGATCTCCACTCCCAGACCGAGATACGGCACCTGGTTGTCGGCGACCCAGTCGGTCACGGCCTCGACGACCTCGTCGAGATCGTCTGGCAGGACCCGTCGGCCGTCGACTGTGGGGAACCCGGTGATCACGACCGGCACATATCCAGACACGGCGGCCTGTTCGACGATGAACCCGCCTCCGGCCGACAGGTCCTGCCATGGCCCCGACCAGGCCAAGAGATCGGCGCCGAGGACAGCGGTCTCGAAGAACTCTTTGAAGCCCTGCTCCGAGACGCTCGGTGGAGACAGGCTGAAGCCGACGAACGGCGGGGTCGTGTCCCAGGTCGTGGTTGTGGAGCTCACCGGGTCGGAGCAGGCGGCTCCCAGCACGCAGAGCTGGGCCAACAGCATCCGCTTCAGCATCGGGCGCATCCCCGTCGAGGGTATTCCCCGGCAGGTTCCATATCTTGATCCCGGTCTCACAGCTTCATGTCGGGTTACCATCGGCTGGTGCGGGGCCACCACGCCGGCACCGCAGACGTGTAGGCCTCGTACCGGGACCCGTATCTCTTCCGAAGCGTCGGCTCCTCGTAGGTGCGA
>JAKEHF010000215.1 GCA_022615295.1 Actinomycetota bacterium
ATCGCCGCAGTCAAAGTCGTCTTCCCATGATCAATATGACCCATCGTCCCCACATTCACATGAGGCTTCGTACGCTCAAACTTCGCCTTCGCCATCTCGCGATGATCCTTTCTCGTCTCTTCGACTATTCGTCGTCAATTCACGTGTAGCGGCGGGCAGACTCGAACTGCCGACCTCTCGATTATGAGTCGAGCGCTCTCACCTGCTGAGCTACGCCGCCTCGCACATGCAACCGCATGCTCAGAGCCCCCTACCGGATTTGAACCGATGACCCCTTCCTTACCATGGAAGTGCTCTACCGACTGAGCTAAGGGGGCTGGATTGTGGGCAAGCCTTCCGTGCCGGGAGAAGGATTCGAACCTCCGTAGGCGTCTGCCGGCAGATTTACAGTCTGCTTCCTTTGACCGCTCGGACATCCCGGCGCGCACCGTGCCAGACACGGTCAGGACGGGCGGAGTCTAGCGACGGCCATAGGCTGCCCAAAGCCGGCTCAGCTGATCCCCATCGCCATTCGCTGAAGACGCTCGATCCGCTCCTCGGTCGGTGGGTGGGTGCTCAGCAACCGCATGAGACCCCCAGCACGCACCGCCTTGAGGGGGTTGTCGATGAAGAGTTGGCTGTGGGCGGGGTCGATGTTCATCGGGATGCGCGCCGTCCCCGCCGAGATCTTCTCGAGGGCCGAGGCAAGCACCAGCGGTCGACCGGTGATCTCGGCGCCTGAGGCGTCGGCCTGGAACTCCCGGGTGCGTGAGATGGCGAAGCGGATGAGCATGGCCACGATCGGGGCGATGATCAGCGAAAGGACCACGGCGATCGCGCCAAGGGGGTTATTCCGGTTGTCGCTCCCACCGAACCAGAAGGCGAACCTGAGGACGATCGAGATGGCGGCGCCGATCATGGCGGCGATGCTCGAGATGAGGATGTCACGATTCCTCACATGGGCCAGCTCGTGACCGAGGACCCCCTCCAGCTCGTCATGGCTCAACGACTGCAGCATCCCGGTGGTCACGGCCACCGCGGCCCGGCTCGGGCTTCTCCCCGTGGCGAAGGCGTTGGGCTGTGGTGAGTCGATGACGTGGATCGACGGCATCGGCAGGCCGGTCTGGGTGGTGAGCCTGCGAACCATGGCGTACACCTGGGGCAGTTCCGCCTCGGTGACGGGTCGGGCCCGGCTCGCCGCCAGGGCCAGCCGATCCGAGAAGAAGTAGGCGAGGAAGTTGAAAACGAAGGCGATGACCAGGGCCGTCGCGATGTTCCCTCCCAGGGCGAAGACAATCCAGCCCAGAAGCGCCGCCATGAAGGCGAGCAAACCGACCGTCTTGACGTTGTTCATGGCCACGATTCTAGGAAGGGGTGGGCCCTATTCGGGGGGGTGGACAGCCCGACGACGGTGCGAATGCGATGGTCTACCGCCGGGCCACCATCACCCGGAAGTCACCGAGACCACGGGGGTGCAGCAGTGTCTCGATCTCGGTCCTCAGCGAGCGAAGACGGAGTCTCTCGTCACTGTCTCCGGCACGCGTCGCAGCGAGCTCGGCATGACGCACCTCGGTGAGCCGGTCCCTGAGCCCCAACTCGGCGAGGAAGACATCTTGACGCATCAGGTCGACCACGGCGCCGCCGGCCCGCGCTGTGGCCGTCAGGGCGGTGAAGTTGACGTCGGCTGTGATGTCGGTGGCCCCGGGCTCGTCGAGCGGATGCGGGCCGAGATGATGGGCCCGGTAGGTGCGAAGGGTGCCGTCGGCGCGGCGAGGCAGGAGGTTCTCTGCGGTGTCGCCGTAGTCGATCAGCACCAGGGATCCGGCGCTCATGCGGCTCAGGACCTGCTCCACCCACCGGGTCGCCTCGAGCTGGACCTCGACCCAACCCCCGGTGGGGACGTCGCCGGCATATGCGGTGAGCCAGTCGAGGGCCTCGGGACGGGGTGAAGCATCGACGAGCTCGAGCCGGTCGCCGTCCAGCCCCACCCAACGCTCCCTCCAGCCGGCCTCGGCTCGTTGGGCCAGGGCCATGGGAAGGTTGTCAGCGAGCTCGTTGGCGACCACCACCCCTCGGATGTCGTCGGGCAGGGTGGAGACGACGTCGATGTGGGGAAGCCTCTCCGACAGGGCGCGGCGGGCTGCTGGCGAGACCTCCACCGCGATGGCGGGGACCTCGACCACCCGAAGCAGCGGGGCGAGGAGTGAACCGGAACCGGCGGCCACCTCCACGAGCTGGAAGGGATCGCCGATCCGTTCCCACTCGGTGATCACCCAGCGGGCCAGGGTCTCCCCGAAGAGGGGGCTCACCTCGGGTGAGGTCAGGAAGTCCCCACTACGCACCGACCTCAGCGACTCGCCACCGAAATAGCCATCGGCGTCGTAGAGGGCCAGACCCATGAACCGCTCGAACGGAATCGGCCCGCCACTGGCGATCTCGGCCTTGATGCGTTCCTCGAGGCTCATCCGATACCGTGGGTCATATGAAGTTCGGAGTCTCCATGTTCCCGACGGACACTTCAATTCGCCCCGAGGTCCTCGCCGCCGAGGTCGAGGCGAGGGGCTTCGAGTCGTTGTGGGTCCCCGAGCACTCCCACATCCCCGTCTCCAGGAGGACGCCGTGGGGTGGGGTGGCCGGTGCCCCACCCTTACCCGACATGTACTGGCACACCATCGACCAGTTCGTTGCCCTGGCCTATGCCGCCACGGCCACCACGACGCTGCGTCTCGGCACCGGCATATCTCTCGTCGCCCAGCGGGACCCGATCTGGACCGCCAAGGAGGCGGCTTCACTCGACTTCCTCTCCGGCGGCCGTCTCCTCTTCGGTGTGGGGTATGGGTGGAACAAGGAGGAGATGGCCAGCCACGGGACCAGATACCCAGACCGTCGCGCCCTCTTCCGGGAACGCATCGAGATCATCAAGAAGCTGTGGACCGAGGAGGAGGCGGCATACGAGGGGTCTTATCACCGTCTCGAGCCGTCGTGGGCCTGGCCCAAACCCGTCCAGAGGCCGCATCCCCCGATCATCCTCGGTGCCGCAGCCGGTCCGAGAACGACCGCCGATCTGGCCGACCTCTGTGACGGCTGGATGCCTCTGGCCACCCGTCACGACATCGCCGGTCAGATCGACCGCGTCCGCCAGGCGGTGGCCGAGGCCGGCAAGGACCCGGGTTCATTCGAGATCACCGCCTCAGGGGCAAAGGTGGATGCCCTGGATACTCTCCATGACGCCGGCGTCGACCGGGTCGTCTTCAATCTGCCCTCTCAGGGCACCGAGGTGGTGATCCCCCGCCTGGACATGCTCGCCGGCTCGATCGGCTAGATCCGGCCCAGGCCGGCTTCCAGACCCGCCAGGTCGAAGTCGCTTCGCCAGCGTGACG
>JAKEHF010000039.1 GCA_022615295.1 Actinomycetota bacterium
CGCCGACCGGGCCCGGGCCCGTCTCGACTATCCGGATGAGGTTCTGGTCATCGCCCTCGCCGGGGGCACCGGGTCGGGGAAGTCGAGTCTGTTCAACGTCCTGATCGGGGACGACGTCTCGCCTGTCGGTGCGCTGCGCCCGACAACCTCTGAGCCCCTGGCGGCGGTTCCCAAGCAATGGGCTGCGCCGCTCGCCGGGCATCTCGACCGCCTCGGCATCGATCGGCGGGTGGTCACGGATGTATTCGGTCACTGTCTGATCGACCTACCCGACACCGATTCGGTGGTGGTCGATCACCGGCATCGGGTGGAGGAGGTGATACCCCACGTCGACGTGGTCATCTGGGTGGTGGACCCGGAGAAGTACCGCGACTCGGCCCTCCATCACCGCTACCTGGCGCCACTCGCCGGCTATGGGGAGCAGTTCATCGTCGCGCTCAACCAGGTGGACCGGCTCGAGGCCGGGGAGGTCGCCGAGGTCGTCGCCGACCTCCGTGCCGCGCTGACAGAGGACGGGATCGGCTCGCCACATGTGGCCTGGCTCGCCGCCGCACCGCCCTCGGGACCCCCGGTGGGCGTCGACGAGCTGCGTGGTCTCATCGCCGGCCTCACCAAGAGCACCCTCTTCGGGAAGCTGATGGTGGACATGGGGTCGGCCGCCCGTGACCTCATCACCGGTCTCGGCCCGCCTGTCGACTACAGATCCCGTCTCGACGCCGTGGTGGATCAGGTGGCACGGTCCCTCGCCGCCGACGATCCGGGCGGCGCATCCGCGACCCTGACGGAGCTGTTCGAGACGATCGCCGCCGAGACAGGTGGGATGGCAGGAAAGCAGCTGATGGACTTCTCGGTGACGATGCCCGCACAGCTCGCGGAGATCGCCCGCTCCCTCCCCATGCCGGCCGTGCCCACCTGGTGGCAGAGACTCACCGGCGCCAACCCCCTGCCACCGGACCGTCTCACCCCCGCCATGAGGGCGTTGGAAGACCTCCTCGCTCCCGTCACCAGGCTCATGACCGACAGGGCGCGGGCGTTGGCTTTGGCCACCGAGCTCTCCCTAACCGTTCTGTGAAGATCCGCTGGGGCTATGTACGTGAGGATCCTCACAGAACGGGTTGATGACCCTCAGGGAGCGCGGTCGGCACCGATCACCTGCACCGCATCGGGGACCCACTCGATGATGGCGCGGTCGATCTGGCCCAGTGCCTCACCGTCGGCCTGGGCCGAAACCGGGGGGTCGGCGACCAGTTCCACACGACTCGCCCCCTCCCAGACCTCCGCCCCCTTGATCCTGGTGAGGTCTCTCCCCAGAAGGGCGTCGAAGGCGATCTGGGGGACACGAGAGCGACGCACCCGGTCGACGGTGAGCACCGTCATCGGGTGGGGGGGCCGCTCGGACAGCCTGATGGGGAGCTTCCCGAAGTAGGTGTACACCTGACGGAACTGGACGAGGACGGTCGATGCCTCTGCCGACTGGTCGTCGCTGGTGACGGTGACATGCGGCCCCACCGTGGAGAACTTGCCCAGCGCCACCCCAACCGCGGTGCGGAAATAGTGGATCGAGCCGAACCGATACTTGCGATAGGGGTCCTGGTCGGCGACCGCCACCACCCGGGCGTCGAGACCCACCCCACAGGCGAACATGGCGTGATGGGTGGTCTCGGTGGTGCCACGGGTGAGACGCATGGTGGCCACCCCCAGCGGTCTGGGCTCGGGGTCGCGAGCGATGAGACGAGCCGCCTTGCTTTGTCGACCGGGCACCCCGAGCAGCCGGGCGATCACGTTTGTCGTGCCGGCCGGGATGATGCCCAACACCGAGCTGGTCCCCACCACCCCCTGGGCCACGTGATGGACCATCCCGTCCCCGCCCATGGCCACCACCACCTCGGCGCCGTCGCGTGCCGCCTTCTCGGCCATCACCTCTGCCTCGGCGGCGGTCGACGGCCACAACGCCTCAGTGTCGTGATGGGCGGAGAGGATCGACATCACATCGCGATGTGATCCACCGGTGAACTGGGACGCCACCGGGTTGGCGATGACCACGACACGAGTCACTGACCTGCCAGGGTACCGCGGTACCCTCGGGCACAAGTGCAGGTCGAGACCGAGGGGTTGACCCCCCAGACCCCGGACGACAAGGAAGCCAAGTTCAGCCTGGTGGCCGGTGAAGGTGACGGGCTGATGCTCGGTCTCGCCGCCGGCGATGCCGCCGGTGGAGCCTGGGAGCTCGGCTACTCGGCCATCACCGAGCAGGCCACGGTCATTGCCTACGAGCTGATCCAGCACCGGAGTGTCGATCCCGACGGGATCAGGGAGGCCCTAGGCGATCTCGACGGGTCGGATGACGAGGAGCCGGTCTATCGCGGCGAGACCGGACGGTTCAGGGAGTGGCTCGATCGTCTCGCCGCTGGTAGCCCCACACCAGATGATGGGCCGAGCAGCGACGGGATCCCCAGGGCGACGGTGGTCGGGGTCTGTTTCCGGAAACAGGCCGACCAGGTGATCACCGAGACCCTCGCCTTGGGCCGGATCTTCGACCGCGACGCCGCCAGCCTCGCTGCCTCGCTCATCGCTGCCACCACGGCGGCGGCCTCCTGCTTCGCCCAGGCCGGCCGCGACCTGATTACCGGGGTGGCCGAGGCCGTGATCCCCACCCTCGACAGGATCGGCGCCGACTCGGTTGGCAGCGACCGTCTCGCCCGTCTCCCCGACGAGCTCGAAGCCCTGCTCGACCATGTCGGGGTGACGGACGGGGAGGAGGCCCTGGCCATCGCCGGTGGTGACGTCGCAGACCCCTTGCAGGCGGTGAACGCCGCGTTGTTGCTGGTGGCGCCGGTCAGTGAGCGTTTCCACGGCCCTGTCGAGCAGGCAGCCCGAGTCGGAGGGAGCCTCCTCGGCGCTTTCGCCGGGGCGGTGATGGGGGCCCGGCTGGGGATAAAGGCCTGGCCCTGGGCATTCGCCAACGACACCTGGTTCGCAGAGATCGGGCGTCGTCTGGTCAGGGGCCCCGACGACATCGAGGGTCTGCCCATCCCCTATGCGGTGGAGCAGCACCTCATGTTCGGCCCTCGTCCTGGCTTTCACTGAGGGGGACCTGAAGCTCCAGTGGCCACGACCTCGGCATGTCGTCGACGCTCCGCAGGATCCACCACCCGGCCAGGATGAAGACCCCGAGGGCGCCCATCGCCACGTTCCGACCCCAGCCGAGCCCGTCGACGATGACCGCCCACACCAGGGGCCCGAAGATGGTGGCGAAGCGGCCGACCGTCGAGTAGAGCCCGTAGAGCTCGCCGAGGTGCCGGGGAGGTGAGATCCGGGTCATCACCACCCGGTCGGTGGTGCCGGTCATCCCCACCGCCACCCCGCCGAGGGGCCCAATCAGCCAGGCCATCCCCAGGACACCGCTGAGGTCGGTGAGGATGGCGAGACCGATCGCCAGCACCCAGCCGAGGAGTGAGATCCGGAGCAGCCACAGCGGCCTCACTCGGTAGAGAAGACGTCCCGCCAGGAACCCACCGACCATGGCCCCGCCGATGGCGATCCCCAACAGGGTGGAGAGGAACCCCCGACTGAGACCGAGCTCGTCGAGGACGAACACGGCGAGAAAGCCGCCGAGAAGCGTGTTGACGGCGTCGGTGTAGAAGAAGCGGCCGATGAGAAAAGGGACGACCCCCTGGTGACGGGCGGCGAGACGCCATGAGGCGAACATCCTGGCCACGACCACACCGAGACCGGGTGGCGATTCGGGTCGTCGCCGCGGCTCGACGATGAAGAAGAAGGCGGGGATGGCGAAGACGAGGAATCCGATCGCCAGTGACCGAAACGTCCCGGCGTGGCCCCATCCCAGCACGTCGATCGCCACCAGACCGATGCCGAGACCGATCAACGAGCCGAGATAGCCGACACCCACACCAACTCCGGAGATCCAGCCGCGGTTCTCCGGGGTGCTCACGTCCACGAGGAGGGCGTCGTAGACCACCGATCCGGTGTTGACCCCGATCACCGCCACCCAGAGGAGTCCGGCGGTCAGCCAGATGGGACCGGTGGCCAGGAAGAAGGTGGCCGCCACCGCGGCGATGGTGGTCGCCACGAGGGCGGGGAGACGGGTGCCCCGTGCGTCGGTGCGGGCGCCCACCCAGGGACCGAGAAAGATGACCACCGCCGCCGCCGCCACGGTGACGCCGGCCAGGGCGCTGTCGGGAAGATCGTTGGCCAGCATCCAGTCGGGGAAGTAGAGACCGACGACACCGAGGGCGAAGATGGTGTTGGCGAGGTCGTAGAGGACCCAGGAGGCTACGGAGAGGCGACCGGGTGCGGCGGTCCCGCTCAGAAGGTGACGGCCACCGAGATCAACTCGTCCCTCCCGAGGAGCCCGGCCGCTGCCTGCAGGGCATGGGAGGCCTCGGAGAGGGGGAACTGATGGGAGACCAGGTCGTCGATGCGTGGGTCGGTCTCGAGCTGGCTCGTGGCCCACTGGTAGCCGACGCTCGAGGCGCCCATGGCGCCCTTCATGGTGAGCTGCTTGGCGACGATCACGTCGGAGAGGAAGTGGAAGGCTCGGTTGCCCTTGGTCGAGGCCAGGATCACCCGGCCGCCACTCCTCACCAGGTCGAGGGCGGTGAACACCGCTTCGGGGTCGTCGGAGGTGACGTCGATGACCACGTCGGGGCGTCGCCCCAGGGCGCCGGCGATCTCGCCGGCAACGTCGGTGTGCTCGGCGTCGATCGCCAGGTCGGCGCCGAGGCGTCGGGCGAGGTCGAGACGGTCGCCATCGTGGGAGAGACCGGTGATCCCCACCCAGCCTGCTCCGGCGACCTTGGCGGCGATGAGACAAGCGAGACCCCGGGGGCCGGGGCCGAGGATGAGGACGCCCTCACCCTTCTGCAGGGCGGGGAGCTCAACGGCCCAGGTGTGACCAGAGGCCAGGGGGTGGACGAAGGTGGCCACCTCGGCCGGCACGTCGTCGGTCACCGGATGGAGATGGGCGTTGGGGTCGAGGTAGAGCAACTCGGCGAGCCCGCCCCACAGCCCCGGTGGCTCGATCGAGGGGATCATGCCGTAGGAGTTGGTCGGTTTCCGGCTGACACAGGTGGCCAGGTTCTGCCGGCAACGATGACACACCCCACATCGGATCCGCGGCTCGACCACGACCCGGGTCCCCACCGGGTAGGGAACGTTCGGTCCCTGGACGGCCACACGACCCACCACCTCGTGACCGGGGACCAGGGGGTAGACCACGTCGCGGGCCTCGCCCTTCCAGATCTGGACATCGTTGCCCGAGATACCGGTGGCCTCCACCGCCAGCCACCCTCCGTCCTCCGACCCCAAGGCCTCGATCGCGGTGTCGGTGAAGTGGCGGGGCTCGACGAGCATCATCGCCCGGGCCGTTGTCTGCATCTCTGGCGAGTGTAAACCCGGTACCCAGGGTCGCCGTCAAACGCTCTCGATGAGGGCGGCGACACGGGCGACACCCCGCTCTATGTCGTCCTCGCCGAGGGCATAAGAGAAGCGGAGATAGCCCGGGGTCCCGAACGACTCGCCGGCGACACAGCCGACCCCGGCTCTCTCCAGGATGTCGAGGGCCAGGTCCTGGCTCGTCGCCCAGCGGTCGCCGAGCAGACTGCGGACGTCGGGGAAGACGTAGAAGGCGCCCTCGGGCTCGTGACAGACCACCCCTGGCAGGGCCGAGACACCGGCATGCATCAGCTTGCGACGCCGGTCGAAGGCCTGTCTCATCTCCTCCACCGTGTCCTGAGGGCCGGTGAGCGCGGCCAGTGCCGCCTGCTGGGAGACGTTGGCCACGTTCCCCGTGGCATGGGAATGGAGACGGGCCGCAGCGTCGACGATGTCCGACGGGGCCACCACCCACCCCACCCGCCAACCGGTCATGGCGTAGCTCTTGGCGACTCCATTGACCATGACCAGGGTCTCCAGGTCTGGGGCCGATGCCCCGATCGACGGGGCGACCGGGGCGTCGTAGCAGAGACGCTGGTAGATCTCGTCGGCGATGACCCAGGTCCCGGTGCGCCTCGCCCACTCGCCGATGGCGGCCAGCTCCTCGGCGCTGTAGACGGTCCCGGTGGGGTTGGAGGGCGAGACGAGGATCAGCGCCTTGGTCCGCTCCGTGGCGTGGCGCTCCAGGTCGGCGACGGTGATCTTGAAAGCGGAGTCGGCGCTGGTCTCGATGGGCACGATCACCCCGCCGGCGAGGGCGATCGAAGCCGGATAGGTCACCCAGTAGGGGGCGGGGACCAGCACCTCGTCACCGGGGTCGACGAGGGCGGCGCAGGTGTTGTAGATGGCCTGCTTGGCCCCGTTGGTCACCAACACCTGGCTCGGGTCGGTGGGAACTCCCGAATAGTGGAGGGTGTTGTCGGCGATGGCCTCTCGCAAAGGGGCGAGACCCGTGTTGGCGGTGTAGTGATGGTTGGCCGGGTCGTGTACGGCCCGGGAGGCCGCAGCCAGGATGTGCTCCGGGGTGGGGAAGTCAGGCTCTCCGGCGGCGAAGGAGATGATGTCCTTCCCCTCGGCACGGAGCTCGCGGGCGCGGGTGGATACGGCGAGGGTCACCGAACCGGAGAGCTCGAGCAGACGGTGTGATACGCGTCGTGTCATGGAACGACGATCACATGTCGTCTCTGGTCTCGTCCATCTCCTCATCCACGGCGTCATCCATGTCGTCCGCCGCCTCTTCGGCCATGTCGCCGGTCTTCTCGACGGCCTCGGCCATGGCGTCACCGGCGTCCTGTGCCATCCCGCCCATGCCCGAGGCGGGGGCCATCCCGGAGGTCCTGTCGGCCATCTCTCCGGCGGCCTCAGACGCTCCGCCACCGCCACCCGACATCCGCTCCCTCACGGTCTCCACCGCCTCACCGGCGGCCTCCTTGGCCTTGTCGACAAAGGGCGCCGCCTTCTCGGCCATGTCGTGGGCGGCCTCCTTGGCCTTGTCGACATACGGTGCCGCCTTCTCGGCCACGTCGCCGGCCGTTTCCTGTGCGGTGCCGAACCACTTCTTCAGGGTGTCCATGAAACCCATTCGTTCTTCCTCTCGCGGGTTGGGTACGCAGGCTAGTCGGCCCTCAATAGCGGTATCGAGAGACCACCCGGCCCCTCTCGTCGAGGAGGAGGGCCATGTCGCCGTCGTTGTTCCACACCGGCCCTCCACCCGGCTCCCAGCCTGAGTCGGCGCTGGTCACGACTAGACTCTCACCTGGCTCGAGGACCACGTCGTCGAATCGGTGGCGGTGCCGTGACGATTCGTCACGAAGTGACCAGCCGGCGAGATCGACAGCCGTATCCCCACTGTTGATGACCACTACGCGCTCCCCGCCCAGGTCCTCCCCGTCGGGTCCCGGGGGGTCGTTGACGACCTGGTCGATGATCACTGCAGGTGCCTGGCCCACGCCACAAGCGCCCCAGAGACCGAGCCCGTCCCGGTATGCCCTCTCCTCCGCCTCGATCATCGTGGTCGGATCGCCGGAATCGGGTGTGGTGGCGATCGCCAGGCCCTCGGTCACGAGCCCGAGGTTGATCGAGACCTCGCCCCTCCAGACCACGGCGAGGAGCCGTCCGAACTGGTCCTCACCTTTCGTCGTCAGCCTCACAACGGCGCCGAGGACTGCGGTGGTGAGACTCTCGGTGGCCTCAGTGTCGTGACACTCCCCGTTCTCCGGGGCGTTGAGACCGTGGAGACGGACATCGATCCGCCGCCCCTCGGTCTCCACCTCGATGGTGTCCCCGTCATAGACATGCGTGACCATTGCCGTCAACTCCCCGGTGGGTGCCGATACGTCGGGTGTAGTGCAGGAGACCAGGACGAGGACGGTCGCCAGGAGGCGGTGCCGACTCACAAAACCCAACCTATACATAACCTGGGGCGATGCCACGTCGATTCTTGACGATCGGTCTGGTGCTGCTGGTCGCCGCTTGCGCCACCACCCAGGAGCCTGCTCCGCTCCCCACCACTACCACAGGCACCGCATCGACCACCACCACGACGGACGTCTCGACTACGACGACACGGGCCGCGACCACCATCACCCTGGCCCCGCTCGGCTCCCTCGCCTATGAGCCGGTGGCCGAGATGAACTTCCCCATCCATCTCGTCCCCTGGACGCCGGGCTTTGAGATGATCGCCACCAAGGACGGCCGGGTCTGGCTCTACGACGGGTCGCAGGTCTCGGAGACACCGGTGCTCGATATCACAGACCAGGTGAGGAACGAGGGGGAGCGGGGTCTCCTCGCCCTCGCCGTGCACCCGACCGACAGCAACCGGGTCTTTCTCCACTACTCGGCCAACGACGGCGACACCGTGGTCTCCGAGTTCACCTGGGACAACGGGGCGCTCGTCGACGAGGAGGTCCTGCTCCGCCACGACCAGCCGGCGTCCAACCACAACGGGGGGATGCTCCAGTTCGGCCCCGACGGACTCCTCTATCTGGGCCTCGGTGACGGTGGCGGGGCCAACGACCAGTTCGGCAACGGCCAAAACCCCAACACCCTTCTCGCCGGGCTGGTGGCGATCGACATCGATGGCGGGGCCGACCCGGTCAAGGTGGCCTTCGGTCTCCGCAACCCGTGGCGTTTCTGGATCGAGGACGACCAGGTCTACATCGCCGACGTCGGCCAAAACGCCTATGAGGAGGTGACGGTGGCCCCCCTCCAGCCCGGGATCAACTACGGCTGGCCCGTCACCGAGGGTCTGCACTGCTTCCGTCCCTCCTCGGGCTGTGACTCAGCGGGGATCACCCTCCCCGTCATCGAGGTGTCCCATGGAGACGCCGGCAGCTGCTCGATCACCGGAGGGGTGGTGTACCGGGGCGCCGCCATCCCCGAGATCGACGGTCACTTCTTCTATTCCGACCTCTGTGGCGGATATCTGCGCAGCTTCCGATATGACGGCGGGGTCACCGACGCCACCGACTGGACCGGCCAGGTGGGTGTCCCCGGCGCCGTGGTCTCCTTCGGCGTCGACGGCGAAGGCGAGATGTACGTCTTGACCACCGAGGCGGTCCTCAAGGTGGTCCCGGTCCGCGGCTGAAAGTCCCCGCAACCGTTCTGTGAAGGTTCTCGCGGAGCCCCGCGTCAAAAACCTTCACAGAACGGGGGTGTGGGACCCCACGCCTAACCTTGGTGGATGTCGAGCATCTTCACACGGATCATCGAGGGGGAGCTCCCGGGGACCTTCCTATGGCGTGATGACCACTGTGTCGCCTTCCTCTCCATAAACCCGCTCCAACCCGGCCACACCCTGGTGGTCCCACGGGAGGAGATCGATCACTGGATCGACTGCCCGGCGACGCTGCGTGACCATCTCTTCGCCGTGGCCCAGACCATCGCAAAGGGGATCGCCGTGGCCTTCCCCTCACAGAAGGTGGGGCTGATGATCGCCGGTCTCGAGGTGCCCCATCTCCATCTCCACGTCGTTCCCATCAACACGGTCCGTGACCTCGACTTCGCCAACGCCGCCACCTCGTTGGAGCCGGCGGCCCTGGAGGTCGTGGCCGGGACCATCAGGGAGGCACTGACCGCCCAGGGCGCCACCGGGGTCTCCGACTAGGTGGGTGTCTTCTTCGGGGGGCTGAGCTCCCTTTTCTACGGCGTGGCCGACTTCGTCGGCGGCGAGGCGTCACGGCGGGCCCCGGCCCAGGCGGTGGTTCTCAGGGCCGGTTTCGTCTCCGCCCCGGCGATCACCGTGGTGGCACTGGTCCTTGGCGGCGAGGCTGCGGTGAGAGATCTCGTCCTTGCTGTGGCCGCGGGGACCCTGGGCGCCTTTGGGCTGGTCCTTCTCTTCACGGGTCTCGCCAAGGGGCACGCTGCCGCGGTGGCCCCGGCTTCGGCGGTTTTCGGCGCCGTGCTCCCGGTGGCGGCGGCGGTGATCCTCGGCGAGCGGCCGAGCACCCTGGCCTGGGCCGGGGTCATCCTGGCGATCCCCTCGATCGTCCTCTGCTCATGGGCGGCCGAGCCGGGCGACGTCGCCTTCGGTGGTCTCGGGTACGGTCTCCTTGCCGGTCTCGGATTCGGGGGCTACACGACGGTGATCAGCCGCACCTCCGAAGCCTCCAACCTCCTCCCCCTGGTCCCGGCCCGTCTCGCCCTGGTCCTCGTGGTCCTCCTCATGGCCGCGGCCGGTCTGTGGAGGCTGGGTGCGGTGAGGTTGGCGCCCGCCGGGATGTCCTCCCTGAACGGGATCCTCGACGTCGGCGCCAATGTCACCCTCCTCCTCGCACTCCGCTTTGGGTCACTGGCCCTGGTTGGGGTGGCCGCCTCGCTCTACCCCGGAGTCACGGTGATCCTGGCCCGTCTGATAAACCGCGAGCACCTCCGGGCGCGTCAGGTCGTCGGTCTGGCGCTCACCCTGGTGGCTTTGGGAGCCATCGCCGCGGGCTGATAGGACCTATCGGGACTTGGCGAGACCACCCAGGTCGGAGCCGATGAGTGTGGCCCACAGATCCACCCCGTACCAGAGGTTTGCCACCCTGACGTTCTCGTCGGCGGCATGCTGGTTGTTGTCGTGGTTGGCAATGGGGAGGATGACCACCGGGGCATCGAGGTGGTCCTCGAAGAGATACAGGGGCAACGACCCGCCAAAGGTGGGCAGCGCCACCACCTCCTGTCCCGAGGCGGTGCGACTCGCTGCGACGAGCTCGGCGGCCAGGGCCGAGCCCATCGGGACCCTCACCGCCCGATAGCCCGGGTCACGGACCATGCGGGCGAGCCGACGATGGGCCCTCCTCTCCTCGGGGGTTGGCTCACGGTCGAGCACGTGCCAGCCCTGGTTGCGGAGATGGGTCTCCACACGATCGAGCATGCGATGGGGGTCGTCGCCCGCGGCGAGACGGATGTCCACCGACGCCGTGGCCTCGGCGGGGATCACATTGCGCGCCTCCCTGCCCACCGAGGCCGCCCGAAGTCCTCGGACGTTGAAGGTGGGTCTGAGCAGGGCCTCCACGTAGTGGGGGTCGTCGGTGTCGGCGGCGGCGAACCCCAGCTCCTCTCTCAGGGTCTCCTCCACGGGGGGCATGGCGGCGATTGCGGAGCGGTCGGTGTCGGCGACGGGCAGCGTGTCGTCGTAGAAGCCGTCGATGACCACCCTCCCCGTCTCGTCCTTGCATCCGGCGAGGAGTCGGGCCAGGTCCTGGGCGGGGTTGGGGACCCAGTTGCCGTAGTGCCCCGAGTGGAGCTCACGGTCCGGGCCATAGACGGTGAGCTCGAAGCCGGTGTAGCCGCGAACCCCAAAGGCAACCTGGGGCAGCCGGCTTTGATGGACGGGACCGTCGCAGAGAAGCCAGGCGTCGGCGACAAGTCGGGGCGCCAGCTCGGTCATGTAGCGGCCGAGGTTGGGGCTGCCCGACTCCTCCTCGCCGTCGAAGAGGAAGACCAGGTCGATCCGCCGCTCGATCCCCGCCTCGGCCAGGGCGTCGACGGCGGCCAGGATGGCGGCGAAGGGGGTCTTGTCGTCAGAGGCGCCCCGGGCATAGATCCGCCACTCCGGGTCGATGGGGTCGCCGGGCCCGGGCGGATCGACCGTCGTCCCACCCTCGTGCCACGGAGCCGTGGCGATGGCCGCGGCGAACGGGTCAGTGGTCCACTCGTCTGGAGCCACCGGCTGGCCGTCATAGTGGACATAGACGCCCAGGGTGGCGGTGGGGGAGGCACACCGCAGCTCTCCGATGACCACGGGACCGGCTCCCTCCCCCTCCACGACCTCCATCACCGCCTCCCGTCGCCGGAACCGCTCGGCGAGGTCCTCGGCGTTGCGCCGGAGATCGCCGGTCGACCCGATGACGTTGGGGATCCGCAGCAGATCGATGAAATCGGCCAACACCTCCCAACCCCGCTCCTCTCGGTGACGACGGGCTGCTTCGAGCCCGGGGGGAAGGGTCATCTCTGGGTCTTCAGCGGTAGAGACCGGTGAGACTGGCCTCGGCGAGGACATGGCCCTCCATGGCCTCCAGGACTGCAACCTTGGTCGACCCCTCGGGGAGGCCGAGGGCAGTGTCGAGGGCGTAGACCCGGTGGATGTAGCGGTGGCTCCCCGAGGGCGGGCAGGGGCCTCCGTAGCCGGTGGTGCCGAACGAGGTGATTCCGTCGACACCGAGGTCGGCCACTCCACGCGGGATCTCGGTGACGGGCTCGATGTCGAAAACCACCCAGTGGTCCCAGGTGCCCAGTGGAGCGTCGGGGTCGTCCATGATCAGCACCAGGCTCACCGTCCCCTCGGGCAGGCCGCTGATCGTCAGCGGTGGGGACACGTTCTCCCCGTCACAGGTGAACTCGGCGGGGATGGTGTCTCCCTCGGCGAAGGCGGTCGAGGTGAGGTTCATTCCCTCCGCGGTGGTCCCGGTGACGCCGGTCGTTGTGGTGCCGGCGGCCGTGATGGTTGTGCCGGTGGCGGCCGTCGAGGTCGTCTCGTCGGCCACGCTCGTGGTGGAGGCCGATTCGCCGGCACAGGCGACGACGAGGGTGAGGACGGAGACGACCGAGAAGTGTCTCACAGCACCACGAACCTATCAGAAGCACCGGTGAGCGCACATCTCAGGACCTCAGTGGGTACCACGCCACTGGGGGCATAATCGATCCATGTCGGATCCCTTCGTCATCCCGATCGGTCTCGGTCCCGAGCCCGACGAGTCGACGGCCCTCGACGCCTACTCCGAGGCGGTCACCGGTGTGGCCGCCAGGCTGCTTCCTTCGGTCGTCGCCCTCTCCATCCGTCGCCGGGGGCGGAGGGGGGAGTGGGCCGACGGCTCCGGCTCGGGTGTCACCATCAGCAAGGACGGGTTGACATTGACCTCGGCTCATGTCGTGGAGGGCGCCAATCGGGGCGGGGCCTCCTTCGTCGACGGTTGGGAGACCGGTTTCGACGTGGTGGGGCGTGACCCCCTGTCCGACCTAGCGGTGCTCAGGACCACCGACGGGGAGGCGCCCCCGGCAGCGCTCGGGGACGCGTCGCGGCTGGTGGTGGGTCAGCTCGTCGTCGCCGTGGGCAACCCGCTCGGGTTCTCCGGGTCGGTCACCGCCGGCGTGGTAAGCGCCCTGGGACGTTCAATCACCACCGGGAACGACCGGGTAAGCCGTCTCGTCGAGAACGTGATCCAGACCGACGCCGCCCTCCACCCCGGCAACTCCGGAGGGGCCCTCGCCGACTCCCGGGGCCGGGTGGTCGGGATCAACACCGCCCTGATCGGGCCCATGCTCGGTCAGGGGCTGGGCTTGGCCGTCCCCATCGACGAGGTGACCAAGCGGATCATCGCCGCCCTCATCCAGGAGGGCAGGGTGCGCCGCGCCTATCTCGGCGTCGCCGGAGGGACCCGGCCCCTCCCACCGCGTCTGGCACGGGAGCTCGACCAGACCCAGGGGATCGAGGTCGTCGAGGTGGTCGAGGCCAGCCCGGCGCAACGCGCCGGGATCAAGCCCGGGGACATACTGGTCAACGGTGGGGGGGAACCCTTGACGACGGCCCGTGACCTCCAGGCACTGATGACCGGAGACCGGGTCGACGTCGACTTCGAGATGACCGTGATCAGGGGCGGGACCGTCCACAGGCTGACCACCCGGCCCGCCGAGCTGGCCGAGGGCTGACCCCTAGAAGAGGTCCAGGAGACCGGCGAGGCTTCGTGCCGACCTGATCCCGTAATCGGAGTAGCAGTTGTTCATGAGGGCGTGGACGGTGTCGGCCGACTCGGCGAGGGTCCGTAACCGGGGTACCCATTCCTCGAGCTCCGTCTTCGGGTAGTCATACTTGAACCGCTCGGCGGCGGTGATCCCCCGCTTCTCCCAGTTCTCGGCATTACGACCATGGAAGCGAACCTCGGCCACCGGGGCGGTCACCGCCACCACCGGGGGCACCGAGCTCTTGAAACCCTGCGGCTCGTCGACACAGACGTAGGCCAAGGAGTGGCGCTCCAGGAAGTCGAGGGTGTCGGTCATCTGCTCGGCGTCCAGCCAGCGCCCGTTGCGGAACTCGACGGCGAGCTGGAAGTCGGAGAGTTGCTCGGCGACCCACTTCAGATAGCCAAAGGATCCCCTCGTCGGATAGACAAAGGGAGGGAGCTGGAAGAGGACGACGCCCAGCTTTCCCGCCGAGTGGAGGGGCATCAGGGCGTCACGGAAGGCCTGGGCTGCCTCGGCCTGGAGGTCCCGGGGGAGATCCCGCATGTAGACGTTGGCCTTCTCGGCCATCCCCTCGGGGAGCTTCTCCCTGAAGTCCTTCCACAGGGAGCGGGGCGGAGTGGGGTGCTGGGTGAGGAGACGGAAGGCCTTGACGTCGAAGGTGAACTC
>JAKEHF010000040.1 GCA_022615295.1 Actinomycetota bacterium
CCGCCTCCTCGCCACCTCGGTCACTGCCGAGTGGCTCTACACCATGGTCCCCGCGGACACCACCGCCGTCTGGTCGAGGGCCCGCCAGACCCTGGTGGACCACTTCTTCGCCGACCGCTCCGCTTCCATGCAGCACCAGGGGTACCAGATGGGCGAGGCGGTCCTGGCGGAGGTGCCCGAGATCGCCGAGATCACCCTCCATCTCCCCAACCAGCATCATCTCCCCTTCGACGTGACGCGCTTCGACGTCGAGGACACCGGCACCGTCTTCCACCCGGTCACCGAGCCCTATGGCGACATCAGACTCACGGTGACCCGGAACCTCAGGTAGTACGGCCCCCCAGGGGGTACACAACTGCGTCAAGAATCCCCGCCGTGCCCCGCCGTGCCCCAACCGCCGCCCCGGCACCATCTGATCAGGAGCTGCGACGACCCTCGAGGATGCGTATGAAGGACCGGGTACGCAGCTCATCGACGGTGAGACCCGTCCGTTCGGTGGCCTCGGGCTCTGTGATGGCCCCGCAGTTGACCGCCCTCAGGAAGTAATTGAGCAACCCCTGACCCGTGGCGGCGTCGTCGAAGACGTCCCCGACGAGGGTCGCCTTAGCGGCGGAGTCGACGAAGTTGCGGAGACGGGCTCCGGCCGGCTCCAGACCCTCGAGGAAGAACGAGTACACCGCGGCGTAACGCGTGGGGATCTGGGCGGGGTGGAGGTCCCAACCCTGGTAGTAGCCGTGGATCAGTGAGTGCCTGATGTGTCCATAGTGGAGACGCATGGCATCATGGACGGTCTCGGTGTTCTCCCGGCGCTGATCATCGTTCAGATCCTCGCCACGGTGGATCGGCACCGGCAGCACGTTGGTGGCGCCGTCGGAGAGCCAGATCCCGGTCCCGGCGAGACTCACCGCCAGATTGTCCTTGGCGAAGTCACAGACATGGTGGTCCATCATCTGATAGGCGGCGGTGATGTTGAGCGAGGCGGTGTAGTCGTAGGTTCCGAAATGGGCGCCACGTACTCTTCCGTGCGCCGCCTCGACCAGATGACGCAGACCGGAGCGGCCCGCGGCGTCGATCACGCTCTGCGGGGTCTCCACCATCAGCTCCAGGGCGATCTCCACGCCGAGATGCCTCTCGAGACGATCGACGGCCTCGGCAAACACCGCCACCTGCTCCCGATGCTGGATCTTGGGAAGGGTCACCGAGAAGCCCTCGGGCAGCCGCCCGGCGGTCTCGACCAGGGTGGTCACGAAGATGTCCAGGGTGCGCAGGGAGCGGCGGTGCAGCTCGCCGGAGAGTGGTTTTACCCTGATCCCGATGAACGGGGGAAGGGTGCCCGCGGTCATCCCCTTCGCAACCTCACCGGCCGTGGTCCGGGCATGACCGTCCTCCTCGTCGTCGGGCCGGTTCCCATAACCGTCCTCGAAGTCGATCCTGAAGTCCTCGACCGCCTCGCGCCCGAGCTTCTCCCTGACCAGGGGATGGACCCTTATCGCCCGGTCGGGAGTCATCCCCACGATGTCGGCGAGGGTCTCCGGGGTGGGCAACCAGACGTCCAGCGCGGCCACGGCCAGCTCTCCGAGCCGGATCGTGGTGTTCGAGGAGTAGAGCTGCGCCCCGCCGTAGACGGTATGGACCGGCTGACGATGGGGTCGCTCACCGGGGTAGGCGGCGGCCACCTCGGCCGCCGCTCCCAGGAGCCGCCCACCCCATCCACCCAGGGTCTGTTGATCGAAGGTCACCGGCGGCGAGCGTAGACCATCCGTTCTCACGGGGACCCGTAAGGTTTGCGTCCGTGCCCTCGCTGCTCATTCGCAACGCCCACATCCTCGTGACGATGGATGGCAGGGAGATAGCCAGCGGGGGTCTCTACGCCGTCGACGGGACCATACGGGCGGTAGGCCGGAGCGAGGACATACCGGCCACGGCCGACGTGGTCGCCGACCTGACCGGCCACCTGGTGCTCCCGGGGCTGGTCAACACCCATCATCATCTCTATCAGACACTGACCCGGGCCTTCCCCGGGGCCCAGGACGTAGGGCTCTTCGACTGGCTCCGGGTTCTCTACCCGGTATGGGCCCGGATGACTCCCGACCACGTCAGAGTGGCCACCCGGCTCGGTCTGGTCGAGCTGGCGTTGAGCGGGGCGACCACGGTCTTCGACCACCACTACCTGTGGCCCGATGGGTCGTCCCTCTCCGACCAGGTGGAGGGGGCCGACGGCCTGGTGATCCGGTTCTGCATGTCGAGGGGGTCGATGAGCCTCGGTGAGTCCCAGGGCGGCCTCCCCCCGGACTCCGTGGTCGAGGACGAGGAGGCAATCCTCGAGGACTGCCGTGTCTCCGTGGAGCGCTTCCATGATCCCGACTCCCTCCGCGAGGTGGTGATCGCCCCGTGCTCACCATTCTCGGTGACCACCGGGCTGATGAGGGAGTCTGCGGAGCTGGCCCGGGACCTAGGGGTCCGGCTCCACACCCATCTCGCCGAGACCAGGGACGAGGAGGAGTACTGCCTGGGCCGGTTCCAGCGTCGTCCCGTGGCCTACATGGAGGACCTCGGTTGGGCCGGGCCCGACGTCTGGTACGCCCATGCTGTCCACGTCGCAGACGACGAAGTGGCTCGGATGGGGGCCGCCGGGACCGGGGTATCCCACTGCCCGACCTCCAACATGCGTCTCGGGTCGGGGATCGCCCCCGTCAGCCGCTATCTCGGCTCCGGCGTGCCGGTGGGGCTCGGTGTCGATGGCTCGGCATCCAACGACTCATCACACCTGCTCGCAGAGGTGCGTCAGGCGTTGCTCGTCGGCCGTCTCACCCCGGGTCCGCTGATGACGGCTCGTCAGGCCCTGGCCCTGGCGACCACGGGTGGCGCCCGCGTGCTCGGGCACTCCGACATCGGCACCCTGACCCCGGGCAGCTCCGCCGATCTGATCGCCATCGATCTGGACCGTCACTCCTATGCCGGGGCCTTGCACGACCCGGTGGCGGCCGTGCTGCTCTCCGCCCCCGTGGAGGTCGACCACTCCTGGGTCGCGGGCCGACGTCTGGTCGAGGACGGCCGTGTGGTCGGTGTCGACATCGACTCCCTCGTGGCCGAGCACAATCGTCTCGCAGCCGACCTCGCGGATTAACTTCGGCGAGAGTTGAAGGTCCATCACCCGACGACGCTCGATGAGGCCCTGGCCGCGGTGGAGGCGGGGGCCGTCCCCCTTGCCGGCGGGACCGATCTCATGGTCGAGGTCAACTTTGGCCACATCCGACCGGACCATGTCGTCGGCCTGCGGCGGATCGGCGAGCTGAGTTCGTGGGAGGATCGACGGATCGGGGCAATGGTCACCTGGCGCACCGTCGAGACCAAGGGCCCAAAGGCATACGCCGAGGCAGCTCGCACCGTAGGGTCGCCCCAGATTCGCAACGCAGGCACCATTGGCGGCAACCTGGGCACAGCCAGCCCCGCCGGTGACGGGCATCCCTTTCTCGCTGCGGTCGATGCCGGTGTGGAGCTCGTCTCACGTCGGGGGCGACGGGTGCTCGCGTGGTCGGACTTCTTCACAGGGGTGAAACGCACCGCTCGCCAACCCGAAGAGCTGATCACCGCAGTGGTGCTCCCGGAGCGTCTTCCCATGCGGCATGCCTTCGGCAAGGTCGGCGTCCGCAATGCGATGGTGATCGCCACCGTGTGCGCCGTGGTGACCCGCGACGAGGACGGTGCAACCACAGCCGCCTTCGGCTCCGTGGCTCCGACACCGATCCGAGCCCCTCGCGCCGAGGAGATGATCTCCGCCGAGCCCAAACCGACGGAATCGGCCCTGGCGGAGTTCCAACGTCTCGTCTCCGAGGAGGTCCAGCCGATCACCGATCACCGCTCCACCGAGGCCTACCGTCGTCACGCCGCCGGTGTGCTGGCACGTCGTCTCCTCGAGAGGTGTCTGCGATGATCATCACCTTCGAACTCAACGGCGCACCGGCGAGCGCCCGGGTCATGGCCCCGGTGAGCCTGCTCGACGTCCTCCGTGACCAGCTCGGTCTCCCCGGTTCGAAGAACGTCTGTGAGCAGGGGGAATGTGGCTCGTGCTCCGTGATCCTCGACGATGAGGTGGTGTGCAGCTGTCTGGTCATGGCGGGAGACATCGAGGGATCGACCGTGGTCACAGTGGAGGGTCTCGGCGAGGGTCTCAACCCGGTCCAGGAGGCCCTACATCGCGCCGGGGCGGTGCAATGCGGGTTCTGCACTCCGGGAATCGTGGTGACCGCCACCGATCTCTTCACCAAGAGGCCCAGACCGGACGACGACGAGATCAAGGAGGCCCTGGCCGGCAACATCTGCCGCTGCACCGGGTATGGGGCCATCGTCCGGGCGCTTCGGGGTCTGGCAGAGGTCGAGCGATGACCCTTCTCGTCACCAGACGGTCAGGGGTCACCGACGGTGTCGGGGAGTCACCGCTGCGACCCGATGGGATCCCCAAGCTGAAAGGTGAGTTCACCTACGCCCAGGACCTGACCGCAGAGGGGATGCTCTGGGGGGCGACGACACGTAGTCCCCATCCCCACGCCAGGATCCTGTCGGTGGACATCTCCCCGGCACTGGCCATCGGCGGGGTGCACGCCGTCCTCACCTCCGCTGACGTCCCCGGACGACCCACCTTCGGGTTGGAGCATCCCGACCAGCCGGTGCTCGCCTCCGACGTCGTCCGCTTCTGGGGCGAGCCGGTGGCGGTGGTAGCCGCCGAGGACGAGGACACGGCGCGGAGGGCGGCGGCAGCCGTTCAGGTCGAGTACGAGACGCTCACCCCCCTCACCGATCCCGAGGAGGCCGACCGGATCGACTCTGTGTTTCGGAGGATGCGGGTCCGACGTGGCGACCCCAAGATCAGCGGGCCGGTCGTGGTCGAGGGCTTCTACGAGGTGGGGATGCAGGACCAGGCACCGCTGGGCACCGAAGCCGGTCTGGCCGTCCCCGACGGCCACGGTGGTGTCGACCTCTACGCCACCAGCCAGTTCGTCCACGTCGACCAGGAGCAGATCGTCGCCAGTCTCGGGCTCCGCTCCGACCAAGTGCGCTCCCACCCGTCCGGCATCGGTGGAGCCTTCGGGGCGAGGGAGGACGTCAACCTCCATATCCACCTCTGTCTCCTCGCCCTCCACACCGGCCAGCCGGTGAAGATGGTCTATCACCGATCCGAGTCCTTCACCGGCCACGTGCACAGACATCCGGCCCGAATGTGGTACCGCCATCATGCCGACCGGGAGGGCCGGCTCCTCCGTGTCGAGGCCAGGATCATCCTCGACGGAGGGGCGTACGCATCCACCACCGCCGCGGTGCTGGCCAACGCCTGCTACTTCGCCGTAGGGCCCTACCGGTGCGACTCGGTGTCGGTGGACGGCGCGGGGACCAGGACCAACAATCCGCCATGCGGGGCGATGCGGGGGTTCGGGGCGGTCCAGTCCTGCTTCGCCTACGAGACCCAGATGGACCGGCTCGCCGCCGCCCTGGGCATGAACCCGCTCGACCTGCGTCGGCGCAACGCCCTCCACACCGGGGATCCGATGCCCACAACGGGTCAGCTCATCGAGACCCCGTTGCCCACGGTCGAAGTGATCGACTCCCTTGCTGCGATCCCGCTCCCCGATCCATCGGATGACGATCCGCTCCCCGGCGGGAGCGGTCTGACCACCGAGCCCCGGCATGTCGTCCGTGGTGTCGGCTACGCAGTCGGCATCAAGAACCTGGGCTTCTCCGAGGGTTTCGACGACTACGCCCAGGCCCGGGTGCGGATGACGCCCCGGGGTCTCGTCGTGGAGACCGCCGCCGTCGAAGTTGGTCAGGGCCTGGTCACCGTCCTCGCCCAGATCGCCAGGTCCGCGTTCGGGGTCTCCACCGCAGAGGTGCGCAATGTCGACACCTCGCGTATCGACTCGGCGGGCTCGACCTCCGCCTCCCGGCAAACCCAGGTCTCCGGTGGCGCCACCCACGCCGCCGCCACCCGGCTCCGCGACCGGATCCTCGAGCACTTTGACGCAGACGACCTCGATGACGAAGGGGTGCGCTCCGGGGACAGGATCATCGCCACCTGGGACGAGGTGACCGCCACTGTGTGGGAGGAGACGGTCACCTTCCGCCATCCCCCCACCTCACCCCCCGACCCCGATGGTCAGGGAGTGGTCCACGCCGACTTCGCCGTGGCGGCCCACAGGGCGGTGGTCGACGTCGACCCCGAGCTCGGGCTGGTCCGGGTGGTCAGGGTGGACACCGCCCAGGACGTGGGCAAGGCCCTGAACCCCGAGTCGGTGAGGGGTCAGATCGAGGGGGGCATCGTCCAGGGGGTGGGGCTGGCGGTGATGGAGGAGCTGATCCTGGATGAGGGTGTGATCCGCAACCCCAATTTCACCGACTATCTGTTGCCCACCATCCTCGACGCCCCCGAGGTCGAAGCGCTCCTCGTCGAGCAGGATGGCTCGTGGGGCCCCTTCGGCGCCAAGGGCGTGGGAGAGCCCCCCACCATCTCGTCGACCGCTGCCATCGCCGCAGCCATCCGCGCCGCAACCGGCAAGCCGATCAACCGCGTCCCGGTGAGACCACAGGACATCGCCCTATGACCGATCTCATTCGGGCCCTCCCCAAGACCGAGCTCCATGTCCACATCGAGGGGACGCTGGAGCCCGAGATGATGTTCCGTCTCGCGGCCAGAAACGGCTACGAGCTGCCCTTCTCCACGGTGGAGGAGGTCCGGGCCGCCTACCGGTTCACCGAGCTTCAGGACTTCCTCGACATCTACTACCGGGGGGCGGCCGTCCTCCAAACCCCCGAGGACTTTTATGACCTCATGACCGCCTATCTGCGACGCGCCGCCGACGACGGGGTACGCCACGCCGAGATCTTCTTCGACCCCCAAACCCATACCGCTCGGGGGGTGGGGTTCGAGGTGTTCATGACCGGTTTCCGCGAGGCCATCGCCGACGCCGGGTCCACCCCCAGCGCCTCGCTCATCCTCTGTTTCCTGCGTCACCTCAGCGGCGAGGCTGCGGCGGCCACCCTCAGGGCCGCCGAGGGCCATCTCGACGGAGTGGTCGGTGTCGGGCTCGACTCGTCGGAGCGAGGCCGTCCCCCCAGGCTCTTCGAGGAGGCCTTCGTGCTAGCCCGATCGCTCGGCCTCCATGCGGTGGCGCATGCCGGCGAGGAAGGCCCGGCCGAGTACGTGACCGGGGCCCTCGACGTCCTCGGCGTCGAGAGGATCGACCATGGGGTGCGCAGTCTCGAGGACCCCGAGTTGGTAGCCCGTCTGGTCAGGGACCATGTCCCGCTCACGGTGTGCCCCCTGTCGAACGTGGCTCTCCGCGTCATCCCCAACCTGGCCGATCATCCCCTCGGCGTGATGATGGACGCCGGCCTCCTGGTGAGCGTCAACTCCGACGACCCGGCTTACTTCGGCGGTTATGTCGCAGACAACTATCGGAGCGTGGCGGAGAGTCTTGGCTTCGACGACGCCCGATTGCTCACCCTGGCCCGAAACTCGGTGGTCTCCTCCTTCCTCGACGAGGGTGAGAAGAAGACGCTGATCGCCGAGCTGGAATCGGTTCACCCGGAGGGGACCAGGGCGAGCTGACGTGAGATCGCCACCAGGTTCCCCTCGGTGTCCCAGACCTCACCATCCTCCTCGAGAAGGCTCCCTGTCACCTGACGCGTGGTGAAACTGCACGCCACCCAGTCGTGGGGACCGGGACGGCGGATCTGGACGTTGAGGTCGATCGTGGGTGTCCAGCCGATGGGCAGACCCGAGTTGAAGATGGCCGGCGGGAAGGCGTCGACGACGAACACCAGACCGATCGGATCGAGGGGCTCGTCGTCGAGGAGCCGAAACCAACCTCTGATCCGGGCCGGTCCCGGCCCCGGGTCGCTCCCCACCACATCGTCGGGATGTAGCCGGATGTCGGTGTCGGCGGTGAACTGGGGTGGGACCGGTGACCCCGGTTGGAGCCGGACACACTCCTCCGGGGGCGGGAGCTCCGGCGGCTCCCCGTGGTTGAGCAGGTGACGACCGTCACCGGCCTCCTCAGAGCCCATCGAGGCGTTGACCGTGGCCAGTGTGCGCTCGTCGTCACGGATCAGGCCACGGACGGTGGAGAGTGACCGGCCCTCCTTGAGCATTTCCACCTCCACCGTCACCCGCCCCGGTCGCGCCGGGTTCACGAAACGGCCGTTGATCCCGACGAGACGTCTCCCCCCGGTCTCCTCGGTCATGGCACGGGCCGCCACGGCGAGCAGGAACCCGCCGTTGGTCACCCCGAAGATGTCCCAGCCAGGCTTGATGGTGCCTGTGTAGACCCCGGGACCGGTCCCGGTGACCGTGGTGGCCCGAGCGAACCTCATCCGAGGCGGACCACCCCGGTCCCGTCGACCTTTCCGATCACGCTGGGCCCGTGCCCCCCGACGTTCGTCATCACCTCGTCTGCGCTATCCGGAGCCACGATGAGACAGAACCCGATGCCCATGTTGAAGGTGGCGTACATCTCGTCGGGCTCCACTCCCATGTCTGCGACGAGGTCGAATATCGGGGGTGGCCGCCACGTCTTTACGTCGATGAGGGCCCCGAGGCCGCTGGGGATCGAACGACGCAGGTTGGCGACGATCCCACCCCCGGTGACGTGTGCCGCCGCCTTGACCCCGCCGCCGGCCATGGCGGTCAGCACTGCCGGGGAATAGAGCACCGAGGACTGGAGAAGCTCGTCGATCTGCTCGTCGATGGCCTCCCCGAAGACCCGTCTCACCAGGGAGAACCCGTTGGAGCGCAGATTGGGGGAGTGGAGACCGATCACCAGGTCGCCAGCGGTGACCCGGTCCGCTCCGGGCATGGCGTCCTCCTCGACGACTCCGAGGGCGGCGCCGGCCAGGTCGATGGAGTCCGGCTCCATGACGTCGGGGTGCACCGCCGTCTCCCCACCGAGGAGAGGGCAGCCGGCTTCGGCGCACGCCTGGGCCACCGACGCCACTATCCGGGCATCCCGCTCCGCATCGAGCGCCCCCACGGCCATGTAGTCGACAAGACCCAGGGGACGGGCCCCGACCACGGCCAGGTCGTCGACGCACATCGCCACGAGGTCCCTGCCGACGCCGTCCCAAAGCCCCGAGCGGCGCGCCAGCTCCAGCTTGGTGCCCACCCCGTCGGTGGTCAGCATCAGGACCGGTCGCCGATATCCAGATGGCAGACGGACACCGGCGGCGAACCCTCCGAAGCCGCCGATCACCTCTTCGGTCCACGTGGAGACCACCGTGTCGGTGATCCTCCTCACATGACGTTCGGCGGCCTCGACATCGACCCCGGCTGCCCGGTAGGAGGTCATGTCAGCGACGTTCGAGCTGGAACTTGTCGGCGGTCACCGGCACCTCGGCCGGGTACCTCCCGGAGAGACAGGCCGTGCAGAACCCGGCGTCGGCAACCCCGGTCGCTTCGAGCAGAGCCTCGAGCGACAGATAGCCGAGGCTGTCCGCACCCAGATGGTGTCGGATCTCTTCGATGCCTAGTCGGGCGGCGATGAGGGTGTCCCGGTCGGAGGTGTCCATCCCGTAGAAGCAGGGCCACCGATAGGGAGGCGATGAGATGCGCAGATGGACCTCGGCTGCCCCCGCTTCCCGCACCATCGAGACGAGCTTCTTGGTCGTCGACCCCCTGACTATCGAGTCGTCGACCAGAACCACCCTTCTCCCCCGGAGCGTCTCCGGTATCGGATTCAGCTTGAGTCTGATCCCCTGGTCTCTGAGGAGCTGGGTCGGCTCGATGAACGTCCGACCCACGTAGCGATTCTTGACCAGCCCGTCCGTGTAGGGGATGCCGCTCGCAGCGGCGTATCCCTGAGCTGCCGGGATCCCCGACTCGGGGACGGGGACCACCACATCGGCGTCGACCGGGTGCTCCTCACAGAGACGGCGGCCCATCTCGTGGCGGGCGGCGTGGATGCTCCTCCCGTACATGTGGGTGTCGGGACGGGCGAAGTAGACGAACTCGAAGAGACACAGACCCGGCTTAACCTCGGGGAACGGGTGATAGCTGCGGGGGCCGCCGGCGTCGATGACGAGCATCTCACCGGCCGCAACCTCGCGGACGAATCGGGCTCCGACGAGGTCGAGGGCCGCGCTCTCCGAGGCGATGACCCACCCCCCGTCGGGGAGGGAGCCGAGACAGAGTGGTCGGAACCCGTGAGGGTCACGGAGACCGACGATCCGTCCCTGGTCCATGAGCACAAGGGAGAAGGCGCCCTGCCAGGTGGGGGCGACCCCCATCAGCGCCAGCTCCAGACCCCGGGCGTCGGAGCGTCCGTCGTCGATGGCCCGCGCCAGGCCCTCCGCCATCAGGTCGGAATCGGTGGTCGCCTCCGACACCCCGAGAGCGGCTGCAAGCTCGGCGGTATTGGTGAGGTTGCCGTTGTGACCGAGGGCGACGCTGGTGGATCCGACCTGACGATGGGCCGGCTGGGCGTTGGCCCATGTCGTCGATCCCATGGTCGAGTAGCGGGTGTGGCCGATGCCGAGATGGCCGTCGAGACCGGCCAGGGCCGGTTCGTCGAACACCTGGGGCACCAACCCCAGGTCCTTGAACACGGTGACGGTCTCGCCGTCGGAGGTGGCGATTCCGGCCGACTCCTGACCGCGATGCTGGAGGGCGAACAACCCGAAGTAGATCAGATGTGAGACACGTTGGGTCGTCGAGTAGGCAGCGAAGACACCACAAGCCTCACCGGGCACCGACCCATCCTAGGGCCGGAACCGGCTCAGCCCGTCCTCGAGACGATCGAGTGTGTCCACTGAGAACCAGGATCGGCCGTCCTCTCCCCATCGGCCCCACTCCTCGGGGGTGACGGGGTGAAAGGAGACGCGGTCGAGGAGACTCTGTATCGACCCCCCCGCCGCCGCCTCCTCGACGGCCTGGGTGGCGATGACCGCCGGGTAGACGGCACACGTGACCTGACGCACCCCGTCACGATCGACCGGCACCACCGGGACCTCAGTGGCGAGAGCGGCAAGACCGGCGAGTGTCGCCGCAAGCACGAAGGGCTGGTCGACGGCGACCACCAGGACCTGGTCGTCTTCGGTTCGGGTCAGAGCAGTTGCGATCCCGGCGAGGGGCCCTTCGGCATGGACCGCGTCGGACCAGGATTCCCACCCCTCCCGATCCGGTCCGAGGACAACGACCCGTCCGGTCACCTCCGCGAGGGCCGCCCCGACCCAATCCAGCATGGTGCGACCGGCCACGATCACCTCCGTCTTGTCCCGACCCATGCGGGTGCTCCGCCCTCCGGTCAGGACCGCCCCGAGCATCAGTCGCCCAGGGCGATACCGAGATGACGTGCCGTGCTCAGCCAGGCGTGGTCGAGGGGCACGGTCTTGACCACGCCTGCGATCTCCTTGAGTGGAACCGGCTCCGTGGTGTCTCCCCGGGAGGCCACCATCACGCCGTGGACCCCGTCGGCGATGTAATCGGCGCAGGCCGACCCCAGCCGTGTCGCCAGGAGACGGTCCGCCGGTGACGGGGTGCCACCCCGTTGCACATGACCCAGGATCGTCACCCGCGACTCGAGCCCCGTCATCTCGCTCAGCTCCGAGGCCAGTGTCGCCGTGCCGTCTACCCGGCGTTCCAGATCTTTGATCTGACGTTTCAGTTCGGCTCGCTCCTCGCCGGTGGCGGCGTCCTTCCTCTCCACCAGCTCGGCATGTCGGACGGCGTCCTGACGGGATATGGCGCCTTCGGCCACGGCCACGATCGAGAAGCTGGAGCCTGCGGCGCGACGCGCCGCTATCGAAGAGGCCACCGCCTCGACGTCGTAGGGGATCTCGGGGATGAGGATGACGTCGGCCCCGGCGGCGATGCCGGCGCCGAGGGCCAGCCAGCCCGCGGTGTGACCCATCAGCTCGACCACCATGATCCGATGATGGCTGTGCGCCGTCGAGTGGAGACGGTCGACGGCCTCGGTGGCGATGGTCATCGCCGTGTCGAAGCCGAAGGTTATGTCGGTGCCGGCGACGTCGTTGTCGATCGTCTTCGGGATGGTCAACACCCGGACCCCGATCTCCGCCAGCTTGAGGGCGTTGCGCATGGTGCCGTCGCCGCCAAGACAGACCAGGGCCTCGAGCTCGTGTTTCTCGACGACTTCACGCATCACCGGGGTCATGTCGAGGGTCCGCCCTTCCCCCAGGTCCATCTTGTCGACCTTCACCCTGCTGGTTCCGAGGATGGTCCCGCCCCTGGTGAGGATGCCGGAGAGATCATCCGAGCTGAGCCTCGTGAAGCGGTTCTGCATGAGCCCGAGGAAGCCGTCGTGGAATCCGATGACATGCATCCCGTAGGCGCGTTGCGCAGACTTGCCGACCGCCCGTATGGCGGCATTGAGACCCGGGCTGTCCCCGCCAGCGGTGAGGATCCCGACGGTTCGGGGTGCGGTCACCGTACCGATGGTATCGACATCGCGGTCGTGATCCGTACCGCTGGTCAGACGCCGAGGGCGTCGGGGAGAGCACGGTGCCAGGTGGTGGCGATCGTCTCCAGGGACAGTGTCTCGTCACCGATGACCAGGTCGCCGGCCCACATGCGCCCTATGCGACGCCCGGGCAGGGCAGAGCCCGATTCGGCGATGACGACCACACGATGGGGGTCCTCCCCGAACAGCCAGACGGGATCGTCGGTCTCCACCACGGCCCCGGTCCCCGAGGCGATGCAGATCTCGGCGACGGCGACCGCCAAACCACCGTCGGAGACGTCGTGGAGCACGGGGGTCACGTGGGCGAGACGGGCCACATCCTCGATCATGGGCGTGGCCACGTCGGGCCGGGGAGCAGTGGGCCGACCTGTCGGGGCTCCCTGAAGACGTTGCAGCGACGAGCCGGCGAAGTTCGGAGTGGGGTCAGGCCCGATCACCCAGATCTCCATCCCGGGTCGCGCCCGTTGGAGACGGGGCGGGTCGATGGGCATCGGGTCGGCCAGCCCGAGGAGACCCACCACAGGCGTCGGGTTGACGTCACGGTCGTTTGTCTCGTTGTAGAACGAGACATTCCCACCCACGACCGGGATCCCCATCGCCTCACACGCCTCCGAGATCCCTTCCACGGTCTCCACCAACTGCCACATCACCTCGGGTTTCTCCGGGTTGCCGAAGTTGAGGTTGTCGACGACGGCGAGCGGTCTTGCCCCCGCCACTGCCACGTTCAGCGCCGCCTCGAACACGAGCCGGGCTGCACCCCTTCTCGGGTCGAGGAGACAGAGCCGGCCGTTGCCGTCTGTGGAGACGGCCAGGCCCTTGTTCGTCCCTCGGACCCGGATGAGGGCCCCGTCGCCACCAGGGCCGACCACGGTGTTTAGGAACAGCATGTGGTCGTACTGCTCGTGGATCCAGGCCGACGAGCCGATGGATGGGTCGGAGAGCAGGGCGAGCAGGGTCTCGGCGGGTGAGGCCACCGTAGGGGGGACATAGGACTCCCATAGCTCATCCAGCCAGTCGGGTCGGGCCACGGGACGGTGGTACAGCGGAGCCCCGCCGCTAAGGGAGTCGGCGGGCACCTCGGCAACCACCTCCCCGTCGTGACGGACCGTCACCATGTCGCCCTCCCCGACGACACCCACCACCGACGACTCGATCTCCCAGTGCTCGGCGACGGTGAGCACCTCCTCGAGCATCTCGGGTCGGACATAGGCCATCATCCGCTCCTGGGACTCGGACATGAGCAGCTCGGGTGGGGTCATCCCGCCTTCGCGTACGTGCACCTCTCCGAGATCGAGCGTGATCCCAACCCCGGCCCGGGCCGCCGGCTCGGAAACTGCGCAGGTCAGTCCGGCGGCGCCCAAGTCCTGGACCCCGACTACGAGATGACGTCGGTAGAGCTCGAGACAGGCCTCGATCAGCTTCTTCTCCTCGAATGGGTCTCCCACCTGGACGCTGGGACGCTTCTCCGTCGCCGCCTCGTCGAAGGATGCCGATGCCAGCACCGAGGCTCCCCCGATCCCGTCGCGGCCGGTGGCCTTGCCGAGGAGGACCGCGATGCTCCCCGGCTCACCCGCGGTGCCCAGCACCAGCTCGTCGCGATGCATGACACCAAGACACAACACGTTGACCAGGGGGTTTCCCTCGTAGCAGACATCGAACTCGATCTCCCCGCCCACCGTGGGCACCCCCACCGCGTTCCCGTAGCCGGCGATGCCGGCGACCACGCCCTTGAAGAGATAACGGTTGTGCGGCCGGTCGAGCGGCCCGAACCGGATCTGATCCCACAGGGCGACGGGGCGGGCACCCATGGTGAACACGTCACGGAGGATCCCGCCGACACCTGTCGCCGCCCCCTGATAGGGCTCGACGAAGGAGGGATGGTTGTGACTCTCGATACGGATCGCAGCCAGCCAGCCGTCGCCGATGTCGACGACACCTGCGTTCTCACCGGGTCCCACCACGACCCAGGGGGCGCTGGTGGGGAATCGGCTGAGGTAGGCACGAGACGATTTGTATGAGCAATGCTCCGACCACATCACCGAGTACATCGCCAACTCGGCGGGTCGTGGCTCCCTGCCCAGGACGTCCACGACCATCTCGTACTCGTCGTCGGTCATCCCGAGACGGCGGTGGACGCTCTCGGTGACGGCGGTCACACCGGGACCGGTGCCCCGAGGAATCCCGAGAGCAGCACCAGCCCGTCATCGGATCCGAGGAGTGGGTCGCTGGCGCGCTCGGGGTGGGGCATCACCCCGACAACGTTGCCCTCCGCACTGGCCACTGCCGCGGCGCCGGCCTGGGAGCCGTTGGGGTCGTCGACATAACGGAGGACGATGCGGCCCTGGCCCGTGGGGTCGACCCAGTTCCCCTCGTAGGAGTTGAGCGGGATCCTGAGAACTGACCCCAACCTGGTGCCGGCGGTGAGAAAGGTGCCGGTGTCGGCCACCTCGACCTCGACGAACCGGCATATGAATGCCAGGTCGCGGTTGGCGATGAAGGCCCCGGGGAGAAGCCCGGCCTCGCAGAGGATCTGGAACCCGTTGCAGATCCCGAGGACGGGAGCCCCCACTGCCGCCAGCCTGGCCACCTCGGCCATCACCGGGGAGAACCTGGCAATCGCCCCCGTGCGCAGGGCGTCACCGTGGGCGAACCCGCCGGGGAGGACCACTCCGTCGAACCCGGTCAGATCGGTCTCTCGATGCCAGACGAGATGCGTCTCCGCCCCTAGGTCGTGGAGAACGTCGGCCACGTCGCGCTCGCAGTTGCTCCCAGGGAATACGACTACGGCGACCCTCATCCCAGCACCACCAGGTAGTCCTCGAGGACCGGGTTGGCGAGGAGCCGGCTGCACATGACGTCGACCCGGTCCCGTACCCGATCCTGGTCGTCGTCGTCGACGTCGAGATGGATCACACGGTCCATCCTGACTTCGGCCACCTCGGTGAACCCGAGCTCGTGAAGGGCGCGGCGCACCGTGGTCCCCTCGGGGTCGGCGATCTCGGGCCGGCGGTTGATGACTACGGTGACCTTCATAGATAGTCCTCGAAACCGGTGCCGGTGATCCGCTCATAGGCCTCGACGTAGCGGGCCCGGGTCCCCTCGACCACCTCCTCGGGAAGATCGGGTGGTGGCGGGTTGTGGTCCCAGGGCTGGGTGTCGAGCCATTCCCTGACGTACTGCTTGTCGTAGGAGGGCACCTCGTGACCCGGCGTCCACAGGTCGGCCGGCCAGTACCGCGACGAGTCCGGCGTGAGCACCTCGTCGATGAGGAGGAGCTCACCGTCGGCGAACCCGAACTCGAACTTGGTGTCGGCGAGGATGACACCGCGTTCGGCTGCGTAGTCGGAGGCGCGCCGATATATGTCCACCGATCGAGACCGCAGCTCCTCGTAGAGGGCGTCCCCGAGTAGCCGTCGGGTGTCTGTCTCGGTGAGGTTCTCGTCATGGCCGGTGGCGGCCTTGGTGGCCGGAGTGAAGATCGGGTCGGCCAGCTTCTCAGCGAGTCTGAGCCCGGGGGGGAGATGCTCGGTCGCCGGCCCGCCGCCTGCCTGGTACTCCCTCCACGAGGAGCCGTAGAGATAACCCCGGACGACACACTCGACGGGTATTACCTCGGCCCTGCGCACGATCATGGCCCGGCCTCGCAGCCACTCGAGCTCCTCCGTGTCGAGCCCGGGCACCGTGGCGAGGTCGTGACCGATGAGATGACAGGGGACGTCGAGGAGATCGAAGAAGTGAAGACTCAGCCCGGTGAGTACCTTCCCCTTGTCGGGTATCTCCTGGTTGAGGATCACGTCGTAGGCCGAGATCCGGTCGGTGGCCACGAAGAGGAGCCGGTCCTCGTCGATCTCGTAGATCTCCCTCACTTTGCCCGATGCAAGATGTGGCAGGGCCGGCACGCCGCCCGAGGGTAGCCGTGCAAACCTCAGGTTGTGGCGCGCCCTCTGGGGTACACAACTCTGTAGAGAATGCGTGGGCCCTCTCCCCTGCCGCCCTACGGCGTGGGTCCCCGCCCCAACTGGTGACCCCCGGTCATCGGCGGCACCTAGCCTGACTCGAGTGTCAGGCTTCGATCGAGTCCGCGTCGAGGAGATGCTCGCCGCCGATCCATACGCCGCCAACCTCGGCGTTGTCGTGGACACGGTCACCGAGGATCAGATCGTGGTCTCGATGGAGGTCACCGACCGTCATCTGAACTTCCTCGGCGTGAGTCATGGCGGAGCGGTGTTCTCGCTCGCCGACTGCGCCTTCTCGCTTGCATCCAACTCCGCCGGCCGGGCGCTTGCCATCGACACCCACCTCGTCCTGACCGCGGCGAGCCGCCACGGTGACCGTCTCCAGGCCACGGTGCGTGAGTTGTCCCGGGGCGGCACCCTGGGGACCTATCGCGCGGAGGTGACCCGCCAGGACGGTCGTCTTGTGGGTCTCTTCACCGGCACCGTCCACATCTCCGGGGACAGCTGATCACCAGCATTTAGCATCGGTGCGGGCTGTGTCTCTCATCAGGTACACCGTGTTCCACCCGTTCCGTGTGTTTGCCATCGTTCTCATCGGCGCGCTAACGGGCCTGGGGGCGTTCTACACGTACAAGATCCAGTCCACCTTCGAGATGGTCGCGATCGAGCTCTTCGATCCGGCTGAGGCCCGTGACGCCATAGGGACGATTCCCGACTTCTCGGACCTAGTCGACGAGCCGGGGGTGGTCGATCCCGAGCCACCAACGGAGTCGGGGGTCCGTGACCCTCGGGAAGTCTTCCCGACCGCGTTCGGGGAGCCCATCGAAGACGCGGTCTTTGACAGCTACCTACTCCTGGGGACGGACGCCTCGGGGTTCTTGGCCGACGCCATCATCCTCGCTCTGCAACCCGCGACGGGAGGGTCTCCGATCATGGTCAGCCTTCCCCGCGACCTCTATGTCTGGAACTTGTGCAAGAACCGTTTCAGCAGGCTCAACGAGGGTCTTGGCGGTTGTCCGGACAAGGCTTCGGGGGCCGAGCTGATGGCCATCATGGTCGAGGACTACACCGGGATCCCGGTCGACCACCTGGCGAGGGTCAACTTCGGCGGTTTCGCCAGGATCGTCGACACCATGGGCGGGATTCGGGTCTGTGTCGACCGTCCCACTCGCGATCTCCTATCTCATCTCGAGCCCTTGGAGCCGGGCTGTCACACCGTCGACGGAGAGGTTGCCCTGGCCTGGGTCCGCTCGCGGCACCCCGAGGAGCTCTTCGACGACGAGTGGCGCTCTGTCGGCGGCTCGGACTTCGGGCGACAGACGCGACAGCAGGACGTCCTGTTCCAGTTGGCGGCCAAGGCGGCGAGGTTCTCGAGCCCCAACGCCCTGGTGGACCGTCTCTCCGCGGTGGCCTCGTCGGTCCGTCTCGACTCGGAGTGGACCTTTGGCCAGGCGATCTCCGTCGGTTGGCGCTACCGGGGGATAACCAAGGACGAGGTTCGCCGCTTCACCATCGAGGTCGACGACTATCGGAGCCCTGAGGGCGCCGCGGTGTTGGTACCCGAGCGCACCTTCACCGACCAGCTCGCCGAGGTGTACGAGCTCGAGTAGTCGCGGGCACTGTCAGGAGAGGCCGTCGAGACGCTCGAAGACGGTGGCGATCCCGATCTCGACCCGATCCATGGTGAACCAGCTATCGAGGACCCCACCGGGCAGATCGAGCTCGGGATCGGCGGCGACGAGGTCGCGGAGATGGCCCTTCCCGGCCCAGGCGTCCATGGCGTGTCGCTGCACCACCCGATAAGCCTGGTCGCGGCTCATCCCGGTCCCCACGAGACCGAGAAGCACGGCCTGGCTGAATACGAGCCCGTTGGTCCCTTCCAGATTCGACTTCATCCGCTCGCCATCCACGACAAGGTTCTCCATGAGGTCGGTGAGCCGAACCAGCATGTAGTGGAGACAGATGGAGGCGTCGGGGAGAGCCACCCGCTCCGCCGAGGAGTGGGAGATGTCGCGCTCGTGCCACAACGCCATGTCCTCCAGCCCCACCTGGGCGTACCCCCGGAGCAGCCGGGCCATGCCGCTCAGACGCTCAGCGAGGATCGGGTTGCGTTTGTGGGGCATTGCCGACGAGCCCTTTTGGCCTTGCTTGAATCCCTCCCGCACCTCGGCGACCTCTGACCTCTGCAAATGACGGATCTCGGTGGCGATCCGCTCCACGGTCCCACCGACCACGGCCAGGGTCGTCAGATACTGGGCATGCCGGTCGCGACCTGTGATCTGGGTCGATGCCGGCTCGACTTCGAGACCCATCCGGCGACAGACGTGCTCCTCCACATGTGGAGGGACGTGGGAGTAGGTCCCAACCGCTCCCGAGACCTTTCCGACGGCGACGACGGCTCGGGCCGCGGCGAGCCGCTCCAGGTCACGATGTAGCTCGAAGCACCAGCTGGCGAGCTTGAGCCCGAAGGTGGTCGGCTCGGCCCACACCCCGTGGGTGCGCCCGATCATGAAGGTCCTGCGATGCTCCACCGCCATGTCCTTCACCACCTCCAGCAATCGCTCGAGCGCGGGAATGAGCCGGTGGCACGATTGGGCGAGGATGGCCCCGCCCGCGGTGTCGATCACGTCCGACGAGGTCAACCCGTAGTGGACCCACGCCGTCGCCTCCCCGCCGGCCGATTCAGAGAGGAGGTCGACAAAGGCGGCGAGGTCGTGGTTGGTGACCTTCTCGCGCTCGGCCACGGCCTCCGGCGTCGGACAGGGTGCCGCGGCGACGGTGGCGGCGAGGCCCTCGGGCACGATCCCCAGTGTCTCCCAGGCCTCGAGGGCGTGAACCTCGACCCTCTTCCATGCCTCGAGACGGTTGGCCTCCGACCAGACCTCACCCATCTCCGGGAGGGTGTAACGCTCGATCACTGTCTCGCATGATGGCATGACGGTTACCGTCGCACTTCCCGATGCGACGACTAACCCTCGACCAGGCGAGACGGTATGCCCTCGCCGCCCAGGGCATGACCGAGCCCCGACCGTCGGGGAGGATCGACGCCCGTCACTTCAGAAGGGTCGTCGGCCGGATCGGTGTCGTCCAGCTCGACTCGGTGAACGTCTTTGCCCGGACCCACTTCATGCCCTTCCTCAGCAGGCTCGGTCCCTACGACCGCGACCGTCTCAACCGTTGGCTCTGGGGCTCGGGGGAGATGTTCGAATACTGGGCACACATGGCGTCGGTTGTGCCTTCCGCGCACCATCGTCTCTTTCGGTGGCGAATGGATCGGGAAGGGATATGGAAGACGTTCCAGGAGACACTCGACGCCAAGCCCGACTATCTCGACCGGGTGCTCGACCAGGTGCGCGTCTTCGGGCCCATCCAAACCAGTGAGCTCGACGATCCGGGACACAAACGGGGCGACGACGCCATGTGGAACTGGAGCGAGGGGAAGATGGCCCTCGAGTACTTGTTCATGAAGGGCGCCATCACCATCGCGGCACGGCCCAACTTCACGAGGGTCTACGACATCACCGACAGGGTGTTGGCGAGTCGGCACCTCGACGGGGAGACCCCGCCGATCGAGGAGGCTCAGGGCGAGCTGCTCCTGATGGCGGCCCGGTCTCTCGGTGTGGGAACGGCCGAAGATCTCGCCGACTACTACAGGATCAGGATGCCGGAGGCCCGGCCCCTCATCAAGGAGCTGGCGGCTGCAGGGAGGCTCATCGGGGTCGAGGTGGAGGGGTGGGGTCCGCGACCGGCGTATCTGCACCCGGAGGCGGCCCTCCCCCGCCGACCGGTGGGGACGGCGCTTCTCTCACCCTTCGACAACCTCGTCTTCTTCCGTGACCGTGTCGAACGCCTGTGGGACTTCCACTACAGGATCGAGATCTATGTGCCGCCGTCGAAACGGGTCTACGGCTACTACGTGCTCCCTTTCCTCATGGACGGCCGACTCGTTGCCAGGGTTGACCTCAAGACCGACCGTCAGACCCGAGCCCTCCTCGTCCGTGGCGCCTTCGCCGAGCCCGGCGTCGATCGAGTGGCGGTGGGACTAGCACTGGCAGAGGAGTTGGAGATGGTGGCGGCCTGGCTCGGTCTCGACGACGTCAAGGTGAGCCGAAACGGGGACCTCTCCACCTTTCTGTGAAGATCTTCACGTATATAGCCCCGGCGGATCTTCACGGAATGGAACGTCCTGACGGGTCGTCTCGTCGTCAGGTGAAGGCATCGAGACCGGTAATGGCTTGACCCATGACCAGGGTGTGGATCTCGTTGGTCCCCTCGTAGGTGTAGACCGTCTCCAGGTTCGCCATATGACGGAACACCGGGTACTCGAGCGTGATCCCGTTGGCGCCAAGTATCGAACGGGCGGTCCGCGCCACCTCCAGGGCGTTGCGCACGTTGTCGAACTTGCCGAACGAGACCTGCTCCGGGGTGAGACGCCCATCGTCCTTGCGACGCCCCAAGTGGAGGGCGAGGAGCATCCCTTTCTGGACCGCGACCATCATCTCCACCAGCTTCTGCTGGGTCAGCTGGAACGAGCCGATGGGCTGGCCGAACTGGATCCGCTCCTGGGCGTAGGCCAGGGCGGTCTCGTAGCAGGAGCGGGCGGCGCCCACGGCGCCGAAGGCGATGCCGAACCGGGCCTCGTTGAGACAGGACAGTGGTCCCCGCATAGAGGACACCCCGGGAAGGAGGAAGTCGTCGGGGACCCGCACGTCGTCGAGGATCAGCTCTGAAGTCACCGAAGCCCGTAGCGAGGCCTTCTTCTTGATCTCCGGCGCCGAGAAGCCCCTGGAGTCGGTGGGGACGATGAACCCGCGGACCCCCTCGTCGGTCCGGGCCCAGACTACGGCGATGTCGGCGACCGACCCGTTGGTGATCCACATCTTGGAGCCGTTGATCACCCAGTCCGAGCCGTCACGTCGGGCACCAGTGCGCATCGAGGCCGGGTCGGAGCCGGAGTCGGTCTCGGTGAGACCGAAGCAGCCAAGCACCTCTCCCCTGGCCATGCGGGGCAGCCAGGTCTGCTTCTGCTCCTCGGAGCCGAACTTCCATATGGGGAACATGGCGAGGGAGCCCTGGACGGAGACGAAAGAGCGGATCCCGGAGTCGCCCGCTTCCAGCTCGAGACAAGCCAGACCGTAGGCGGTGGCGGAGGTACCGGCACATCCGTAGCCCTCGAGATGCATACCCAGCATCCCCAGGTCGCCGAACGCCTTGGCAAGGTCGGCCACCGGGATCTCGCCTGCCTCCCACCAGTCTCCGACGTTGGGCGTGATCTCCTTCTCCACGTAGTCACGCACCGTGTCGCGGAGCAGTCTCTCCTCGTCACTGAGAAGCATGTTGATTTCGAGGAAGTCGTGGGGGTCCGGCTTCTCGAAGGCGATCTGACTCATGTGGTGGCGATGGTATTCGGTCTCAGTCGGCCAGGGTCTTGGCGGCGAGATCGGCCCGGTACTCGGCGAGCTTCTGACGTAGATCGCTGTCACCGACGGCGAGGATGGCGACCGCGAGGAGTGCCGCATTGACGGCACCATCGATGGCCACCGTGGCCACCGGGATCCCGGTGGGCATCTGGACCGTGGCGAGAAGGGCGTCCATGCCGTCGAGCGAGGCGGAGAGGGGGACGCCTATCACCGGGAGCAGCGACTTGGCGGCCATCACCCCGGCGAGATGCGCCGCCTTCCCGGCGCCTGCGATGATCACCTCGAACCCCTGATCGGCCGCGGTGGCGGCGAACTCCATGGCCTCGTCGGGCGTCTTATGGGCAGAGATGACCCTGGTGACGTGATCGACTCCGAAGTGCTCCAGCATCATGGCCGCCTTCTCCATAACCGGCCGATCGCTACCCGATCCCATGAGGACCGCCACCCTGTGTGTCACAGGGACGACGGTAATCGGCCATGAGGAAGGTCATCGGGCTGGTTCTGGTCACGACCGGCGGGTTGGTGCTCTATCTCCTCACCGACGCCGGCGAGGCGCCGAACGCCACCCCACCTCTCGCGGTCCCAACCACAGCGTCGACCTTTCATGCGACGACATCCACATCGGCGATCGTCGACCCGGGACGGTCCATCGATCGAGGTCCGGCAAGGTCGATCATCCGGGCTGCCCTGCCCGATGGCACGGAGTTCACAGTCGACATCTCCCTGGTGCTCGAGGAGGCCCCGATCTCGCTCTGGGCGGGACCGATCGTGATGGACATCGATGGTGAACCGAGCGTCGTTGGAGCAACGCAACTGTCCTTCACACCATACGAGGGCACGACGTTCGACGACGGGCTGTACCGCACCTCCGCCGGCGGATACTTCCTCCAGATCGACTTCTATGACCATGTTCTGGCGGCGCTCGGACCTGATGCCGCGGCCGTCATCCGAGACTCGATCACAGGCGAGGTGCGATCGAGTTATCCGGTGGTGGTTCTCGAGGAGCCCTTCTATTGGGGTGACGACGACCAGTTTGCCCTCCAGATGGAAGTGGACTTCGGGCTGTTCGAGGTTCGCCGTGGATGTGGAGACCAGGCAGTTGCCTGTAACGAGACCAGGGCCGTCCAGGTGATACCAGCGGAGTCCGCTCGGTTCCCCGCGCCGGAGTGGCCCGACGACACGTTTGTGGCCATCCACTCCTTTGCTCCGAGACCAGAGGATGATCCCAACTATCTCGATCCCGGGCCGTTGTCCCCTCGTTACGCAGCAGATGTCATCTGGACCGGCGAGGAGATGATCGTCTGGGGTGGAGCCGATCAGGGGGTCCGGCCCTTTCTGGTCGACGGTGCCATTCTTGATGGTGATACGGGAGCCTGGCGGCTTCTCCCCGAGTCGCAAATCCGACTTGGCCGCAACACCCGAGCAGTCTGGCGCGATGATCGGCTGATCGTCGTCAGCTCCGACGCGGTTGTGGCCTATGACCCGGCAAACGACAGCTGGTCGGAGCTGGGACCTGGGGTGGCATTGGGTCGGAGCCCGGATCACATCGTGGCCGCCGAGGACTCCATCTATGTCTGGTCCAACCAGATCCATGTGTTCGACATCGACAGTGGGTCTTGGTCGACATTGCCCGATCCTCCCTTCCCGGTTGGTGGTGAGGACTGGCAGCGCGCGATTCGATCCTTCAACGGACATCTCCTCGCGGTGGGAACGACCGGCTTCTGTGATGACACGTCCTTGGCGTACTGGTCGGAGGGCGAGTGGTGGATCGTTCGCGCAGAAGTCGAAGCTTGCCCGCGGCAGACGGCAACATCAGGGGACCTCCTCTTGTTCTGGAGTGAGAATTTCGCGACGTACGTGCGTTGGGTCGAAGGGGGGCCGTTGAACTCCGTCATCGTCGACTCCCATGGGATGGGTGGGACCGAGGGCGCAGCCGGTGGGCTTGACTTCGGTGACGGAAGGATTCTGATTCCCCAGTACGGGGAGGGGGCGATCTTCGACAGGAGCGGGTGGACCCGGGTCGAGCTCCCCGGCTGGGGCACCGAATGGGACATGGTCTGGACCGGCGAGGAGGTCCTGATGTGGGGTGTCCCGCTGTGTTGTATCGAGGACGGTGCCACCGTCGACGCCTGGAAGTGGACACCACCGCCACCGTGACGCCTTGATGTAACAATTGCCCCAGTGCGTGGCCTGCTCGTCGATCTGACGCCTCTTCGGGTTAGTCCCACCTATCGCCATCTCTGGATGGGTGGGGCCCTGGCGGGAATGGGGTCTCAGCTCACGGCCGTCGCCGTCGGTCTCCAGGTGTACGAGCTCTCGGGCTCGACACTCGCAGTCGGATTCGTCGGGTTGGCGGCCTTTGTGCCCCTTGTGGTTCTCGGGCTGTACGGGGGGTCGATCGTGGACGCCTACGACCGGCGGAAGGTTCTCATCGTCACCTTGAGCGGTCTGTCGGCAGTGGGGGTGACACTCGCCGTCCTCGCTTGGACGGGGACGGCACGGGTCGGTCTTCTCTATGCCCTGGTGGGCATACAGGCCGGCTTCTTTGCGGTCCAGGCCCCGGCACGTCAGGCGGTGATCCCTCGTCTGCTGTCCCCGGAGCTGCTACCCGCTGCCAACGCCTTGGCGACCCTCGCCATGGGTATCTCCTTCGCGGCTGGCCCGATGTTGGGCGGAGTGCTCGTCGACCAGGCCGGGTACGGGTGGGCCTACGGCGTGGAGGTGGTTCTGCTGCTCGGCGCCCTGACGCTGATCTTCACCCTGCCCAGCCTGGTCCCCGAGGGTGAGGTCCGCCGGGCCGGGCTCGGCTCCGTTGTCGAGGGTCTTCGCTTTCTGAGGACGAGACCCACGGTGGGGATGACGTTCTTCGTCGACCTCAGCGCGATGGTCCTCGCTCTCCCCCGTGTCCTGTTCCCGGCCATCGCCACGCTGATGATCGGTGGTGGGGCAACCACGGTGGGGATCCTCGTCTCCGGGATAGCGGTGGGGACTCTCCTCGGTGGGATCTTCTCGGGGAGGCTGGGCAGGATCAACCGTCAGGGTCTGGCCGTCGTCGCCGCGGTGGTCGCCTGGGGGCTCTTCGTCGCCGCCTTCGGTGTGGTCGTCGCCCTGGCTCCGGGCCCTGGGCCGGGTGGTCAGGCCAACTGGGCGCTGTGGCCGGCAGCCTTGTTCATGGTGCTCGCAGGGGCCGCCGACACGGTTAGTGCGGTGTTCCGCACGACCATCCTCCAGGTGGCGACGCCCGACGCCCTCCGGGGGAGACTCCAGGGTGTCTTCACCGTGGTGGTTGCCGGTGGGCCTCAACTCGGATCCCTGCTCCTCGGATCCGTGGCCGCGGCCACCGGCGAGCCGACGGCTGCGATCATCGGTGGGGTGGTGTGCGCCGCTTTGGTCGCCGTAGTCTCGGTACGACAGAAGGGTCTCATCGCCTACGACGCACGTGATCCGGGTGCGGAGACGGGGCTACGTCCTAGAAGGGGTGTAGAGCCCACATTGAGCCCATAGAGCGGAGATAGAGCCAACGCCGACATCCTCTTGACAGCCATCCGTCACCTTCCACCGAGGCGGAGATACCGCCGGATCGAAAGGAGACGGAGATGACCGTTCTAGAGAAGAAGGCGACCAGAGTCGATGTCCCTCAGCTCGCACGGTATGTGGGGGTGGCCCTCCTGGCAGGTGCGCTCGGCGTCGGGATCGCGGTCGGTGGCCAGAGCCTGGTCGGCAACGACAGCCCGACCCCGGCGTCGATCGCAGCGACACGTGCCGGCCTGTATGCGGAACACATGCAGAACACCTGGATCGCCCAGGTCAACGCCACCCGCAGCGCCGACATGGTCGCCCGCTTCGCAGGTCAGTACGGGGCCCACCTGGCGGCCTTGCAGAGCCAGCGTGCAGCGGAGTTCGCCGCCAGCCAGGCGGGGCAGTTCGCCGCCAGGGTCAGCGCCATCAACGAGCAGCGGGCAGAGGACATGGCCACCTTCAAGTACGGATGGGAAGGAGAGCCGGATTCCTAGGCAGGGGCACCGCCGATGACGGAATCGGTAACGTCGACGGCGAGAAGGGAGCACATGGTGAGGTTCCACCTCCTGGGATCTCTGACCGTGGATGCCGATGGGCGCCCGATAGATCTGGGGCCGCCCAAACAGCGCTCCGTTCTCGCCGTCCTCCTTCTTCATGCCAACGAGATCGTCCCCACGGACAGGATCATCGACATGGTCTGGGGGGACGAGCCACCTCGGACGGCGGACCACTCGGTCCAGATCTACATCTCCGACCTGCGCAGGGCCCTGGCCAACGGGTCGAGCGGTGACCTCATCGAGACAAGGCCTCCCGGATACGTGCTCAACATCCCTCCCGATGCCGTAGATATCCTGCGTTTCGAGGGTTTGGTCCGTGATGGTCTCGCTGCCATCAGAACCGGCGACGTGGGGACCGGTCGACCCAAACTGGAGAAGGCCCTCCAGTCATGGACGGGCCCTCCACTTGCCGACTTTGCATATGAGGAGTTCGCCCAGGGTCACATCCGCTCCCTCGGGGAGCTTCGCTCCGATGCCCTGGAGACGCTCGGCGGAATCCACCTCGACCAGGGCCTGAACGACATGGCCCGCGAGCTTGCCGGTGAGGCGATTGCTGCAGACCCCCTCCGGGAAGAGCCGCGACGTCTCAAGATGCTCGCCCTCTACCGAACCGGCCGTCAGGCCGAGGCCCTGCGTCACTACGCCCACTATCGGTCACTCCTTGCAGACGAGCTCGGTATCGAACCGTCGCCGGCCCTACGCGATCTGGAGGAGCGAATCCTTCTTCAGGATCCCAGCTTGAGTCTTCGTGTCGAGACCGCCGCCGAGGGCAATCCCTATAGGGGTCTACGCGCCTTCTCCGAGGAGGACTCGGAGGTCTACTTCGGAAGGGAGTCGTTGGTCGGTGAGACGCTCGATCGTCTCCGCAATGGGCCGGGTTTTGTCTCCATCGTCGGGCCATCGGGTTCGGGCAAGTCGAGTGCGGCGCGCGCCGGCGTGGTGCCGGCTCTGCGGGAGCAGGGGGAGACCGTGGTCGTGTTCCAACCGGGGACCCGTCCGCTCTGGGAGCTCGCCGGGGCGCTGGATAGGGCCGGTTTCGGGACCCGGGCTGCATTGATGCGCAGATTCGAGAGCGACCCACAGACCCTGGTGACCGTCATCTCCAGGTCGGTGGTCCTCATCGTCGACCAATTCGAGGAGCTCTTCACCCTCGCCGAGCCGGACGATGCCATCAGATTCTCAGAGCTCCTGGCGGCCGGGATCCGTGACCATCGAACGCCACTTCGGGTCGTCGCCACCCTGCGTGCCGACTACTACGACCGCCCGCTCTCCATGCCGGCCCTGGCCGGCGTGTTCACAGACTCGGTGGTCTCGGTGAAACCGATGACGGCCGCCGAGATCGAACGGGCGGTGGTGGAGCCGGCGCGTATCGCGGGCGTCACAGTGGATCCCGCCCTACTGGCGCAGCTCGTCGCCGACATGGGTGACGAGCCGGGAGCCTTGCCCCTCCTCCAATTCACGCTGTTCGAGCTTTTCGAACGCTCTGACGGGTCGATGACCCTCGTCACTTACAACGAGCTGGGCGGGATTCATGGGGCTCTCACGGGTGGTGCAGATCAGCTCTACGAAGAGCTCGACACGGCGGGGCAGGACCTCGTGGAGCAACTGCTCATGAGGATGGTGCGCAAGGGCAAGACCATGAGCACCTCCCGTCCGGTCCTTCTCCGGGAGCTGATGGAGCTCGGTGTGGACAATGTCGCCCTTCAGGGGGTCCTCGAGGCCTTCAGCTCGAGACGTCTGGTCACCTTCGACCGTGACGCCTCGGGCGCCGCCGTCGTCGCGATGGCCCATGAGTACCTGATCACGGAGTGGCCCCGTCTGGTGTCCTGGATCGAGACCCACTCCGAGGACCTCGACCGTCTCCTCGCCCTCGACGCCGCCAGCACCGAATGGGAGATCGCCGAGCAATCCGAGGACTACCTACTCCGGGGAGAGCGTCTCGACCGTTTCGACGGTTGGCGGCATACGACCACCCTCCGGCTCACCACCCCGGAGACGGCGTTTATAGACGCATCCCTGGAGCTGCGCACCAGGGAGACGATCGCCCAGAAAGAGGCTGCCGCAAAGGAGAGCGAGCTAACCAGGAAGGCAAGGAGACGGCTTTGGGCCTTCGGCACGGCGGTGGCGGCGTTGGCGGCGGCGGTGACCATGTTGGTCCTGACCCTGATCCCCGATCCGCCGCCTGACGTGGTGCTCTGGGCTCCCCCTGCCGGGGACGGTGGCTTTGGAGACCGGATCAATGAAGGTGTGAACAGGGCCGCAGAGGAGCATGCGTGGACCATTGCCTTCTTTCCCGACAGTGACCCGGGATTCGTCACCGATGTCGCCGCGCTCGTCGACGACGGGGCCCCGCTCGTGTTGATGACGCTGAACCTGCTGGGGCACCCCGGGGTCGAAGAGATGATGGAGGATCATCCGGAGACCCAGTTCGTGTGGATCGACTGCGAGACGGGGCTCCTGGAGTCCCCCCGTCCAAACGAGACATGCATCGGCACGGACCATCGTGAGATGGGATATCTCGCCGGGGTGGCGGCCGGGTTGACCACAGAGAGTGATCATGTCGGCATCGTCGTCGGCATGGACGCCCCGTTCATGAATCAGTTCGAGATGGGCTTCCGAGCCGGTGTCGCCAGGGTGAACCCGATCGCCGAGGTGGGGGCGATCTACCTGAGCAGGTGGGGCGAGGGGTTCGGATCGCCCACCTTGGGTTACATCGGGGCGTCGACCCTGATCGGAGAGGGCGCGGATGTGATCTTCCATGCGGCCGGGATCTCGGGTGACGGTGTGATCGAGGCGGCGTACGACCATGGGCTCGAGTCCGGGCGTCGGGTGTGGGCCATCGGTGTCGACACCGACCAGCACGCAGTGCTCGAGACATGGAAAGATCAACCATGGGTCGGCGATACCCCGGTCTCGGGCTGGCAGGGCATCCTCCTGACATCGATCGTGAAGAGACTGGACACCGCCGTCTATGCCGTCCTCGAAGCCTATGCCCGAACCGAGGAGGTCGGATTGACGACACTCACGATCGCCAACGGTGGAGTCGACTACGTAACCACAGGCGGCCATATCGATCCCATCAGGACGGAGATGGATCAGGTCAAACGTGGGTTGATAGAGGGCACCGAGGAGATCCCGGTGGTCGACATCGAGCCGGTGAGACTCGTCGTCGACCTCGTCGCCCCCTGATCAGGCCGCTTCCTCGGCCAGTCTGATGGCGGCGGACTCGTCGCTACGTATCCCTTCCGGGCGACCGGCGAAGGCCACGATGGCGACACCCGCCAGGATCAGGGGGAGGGCGATGAAGATGGCCCCGGTGATCGTCTCCCCACCCAGGGTGAGACCGAGGGCCACCGCCACCACCGGGTTGACATAGGCGTAGCTGGTTGCCAAAGAGGGTCGCACCGTGTGGATCAGATACACATAAGCCGTGAAGGCGACGAGTGAGCCGAAGATCGCCAGATACACGAATGCTCCCCAAGCCACCGCGGGCACCGGTGACACCACACGCTCACCAATGGCCAGACCGACGACCGTCATCACCACACCGGCGGTGCTCAGCTGGATCGAGGCGCTGGTCATCGGCTCCGGGAGTTCGAGCTTGGTGCTCCACACCGATCCGAAGGCCCAGATCATCGGGGCCACCACCACCATGAGCATCCCCGATGGGCTGGAGCGGAAATCGCCCTCCGCGGCGAGGATGAGGACCCCGGCGAGGCCCACGGCGAGACCGACCCACTCGGTCCGACGTGGCCAGTTGCCATAGGCCCCGGCGATGAGGGCGGCCCAGACCGGGATGATCGCCACTGCGGTGGCGGCGACCGCCGAGCCCACACCGTGATGCTCGGCGAGAGTGACCAGACCGACACCCCCGACCAGCATCAGGGCTCCGGCCCTGGCGGAGTTCCAAACCTGGGTCGGCGTCGCCCGCAGACGCCCCCGCCAGCGGAGGAAGAGGACCATGAGGGCCCCGGCCACGAGGAAGCGGAATCCGTTGAGCAGGAAAGGCGGAAATCCCTCGAGACCTAGTCG
>JAKEHF010000041.1 GCA_022615295.1 Actinomycetota bacterium
ACCCTGGTGGTGGGTGCCGTGTCGTTCGCCGTCATGGCCAGGCGCGACATCGGTGCCGGGGTGCTCCGTCCCCGACCGGGACCGGCGCGAGGGTCGTTGGGCTCGCCGGTCGGGCTGGCATGGCGGCTCCACCGTGGGTATGCGCTGGGTTGGACCCTGGGTCTGATGATGATCGGCGTCGTGTTTGGGGCGGTGGCCGACGCCGTAGGTGAGATGCTGTCGGACAGCCCGCAGCTGGCCGCCTTCTTCGAGGCGATCGGCGGGGCTGAGGGGGTTACCGACGCCTACTTCAGCGCCTCGGTGGGGCTGATCGCCCTCGTCGCCGCCGCCTACTCCATCCGGACCGTGCTCCGGCTCCGGGTCGAGGAGGAGAGTCTCCGTGCCGAGCCGATTCTCGCCACCGGCACCACGAGGACCGGATGGGTGGCGAGTCATCTGCTTTTCGGGGTGGCGGTACCGGCGGTGATGCTCCTTCTCGCAGGTGTGGTGAGCGGGGTGGTGTTTGGCCTGGTGACCGATGACGTCGCCACCCAGGCCACCAGGGTCCTCGGGGCCGCGGTCATCCAGCTTCCGGCAGTCTGGGTCATGACCGGGGTGGCCCTGGCCCTGTTCGGGGTGGCCCCGGCCCTGGTCGGGGTGAGCTGGGGATTGCTGGTCGCATTCCTGCTCATCGCGCAGCTCGGCGAGATCCTCCAGTTCCCCCAGTGGGTCATGAACCTGTCCCCCTTCACTCACATCCCCTTGATCCCCGTCGAGGACCTGGAGATCCTCCCCCTGGCCCTCCTCCTCGCCCTCGCCCTCATCCTCGTGGCGACCGGTCTCGTGGGTGTCAGGTCCCGAGACATCCCCAGCTGAAACCTCAGGTAGTACAGCACCCCAGCGGGTACGTTCCGTCTCGAGAAGGCGACAGCGGCGGTCTGACCGGGTTCAGATGACCCAGATGTCGGTTTGACGACCTTCGAGGAAGAGGCACTCCCGACCGTCGAACCAGGCGTCCTCTTCCAGCATGAACTGGACAATCTTGCCGTCCCACTCGACGACGGGGTGACGAGCCATCAGCTCGATCGAGTGACAGGTATCCGGCCACAGCGGATAGTCCCCGGCTCCTGGTGTCGCCTCCTGCCGGTCCCAGAGACCGATCGTGGGGCCGGCGGCGTGGCCGTGCACACCAAGGGGGTGGGTATAAATCAGGCCATCGATGCCCTCCCTTGCGGCTCTGTCTCGGGCCGCCGCCAGGATCTGGTTGCCGGTGCGACCGGTCACGAACTCCCCCATGAGGACGTCCTGGAGACGATTGGCCAGGCCCAGCCCCTCAGTGAGACCCTCCGGAGCCTCCTTCTCACCCGGCCGCGGGACATAGCCGTGTTGCTGTTGATCGGTGCAGTAGCCGTCGTACACGATCCCGAAGTCGATGTGCACAAGGTCCCCGGTCTGGACCACTTCTTCGGCGGGGGCGGTGGCGAATCCCTCTCGTCTGGATTCGCCTGGACGCTGCACGCTGCAGGTCGGGTGGAACCAGTCGCCATGTCCCGCCGACCTGACCATGCCGCGGAGCCACCATTCCACCTCCTTGGTGGTCGTCTCGCCTGCGCGTATCACCTCAGATGAGAGGGCCCGGCGGAGCATCTCATGGGCAACGCCGCATGCCTCCCTCATGATGTCGACTTCCTCGGGGGTTCGGGTCTCCAGCCAGCCGATCGCGGCCATCTCCGCGGAGACGATCCGAGTTCGCAGGTGGGGCGGGAGCGCCGCCACCAGCCGGTCGTGCTCAGTGGAGCTGAGCCCGTCGGCAAGCGCGAAACTCGGGGAGACATCGATCCCGATCCTTCGTGGGTCCGCCTCCCCGATGAACTCGGCGGCGCGGGCCCACTGATCGGGCTGGGTGACAGGGTCCCAGGCCGGGGGGAACAGGTCGCCGACCGCGTACCGGGCGACGGCGAGCCTCTCTACGGCCCCCTCACGGCGGATGAACACGAGGATCGTCCTCCGTCGGGCCGTACCGAGCCACTCGGCGGGCAACATCGTCGCCAGCACCGGGTCCTCGTTGTACTCCCGACCCGCCACCACCCAGACGTCGAGATCGGCACGCTCCATCAAACCCGGCACCAGCGTCTCGAGGCGACGAAGGAGCCGCTCGTCGTGACGTTGTGCCTGCGATTGCAGTTCCATTGGTGCATGCTGGCACGATCGATGCCCGAGACGGCCACTCGGGACTTTCGGCCCTAAGCGGTCGAGTTGATCACCAGTTGACTCGACAACTGATGAATATCACTTTCAGCCGCAAGACCGACCTGGCGATGACCGCCATTGCGAAGCTGGCCGGAGTCTCCGGGATGACGAGCCGGACCCAGCTCGCAGAATCGGTGGGGACCAGCCCCGGCTATCTGGCCCAGGTAATGGCCCCCCTGGTCCGGGCCGGGTGGGTGGAGTCGGGTCGTGGACCGGGCGGGGGCTACGCCCTCGCCGACGACACACGAGACGTCCGGGTTCTCGACATTCTCGAGCTCACCGAGGACCACGGCCAGACCCTCCGCTGCGTGCTCAGGGCACAACCGTGCTCTGGCACCGAGGCGTGCCCATTCCATCAGGTCTGGACCGAGGCCCGCCGGGTCCTCGTCGAGGGGCTGGAGAGTATCCGAGTTGTCGACCCAGGAGGTACTCGATGACACAGATGATCAATCGCGCTGCAAAGCCGGAGGCCAGGCCCCCCGCCGTACCCGGTCATCCCCATTACACGCTGGCGACCTTGATCGTTCTCGGGGTGCTGGGCACTCTGGTCGCGGTGGGGCTGGGGATCGCCGCCCTGATGATCACGGCCAGCCGCAACTCCGTGGACGATGCCCTGGTCTCGGCCAGGATCGACGAGCTCCTCCCCGAGGGCGGTGTCGGCCTGATACCGGAAGACGTGGTGCCCGAGTTGACCCCCAAGGCGGAATTGCCCGTCGTACCGGCAGAAGAGGTGAACGTGGCGGTTGCGCCGAACATGCCGCCGGCGTCGGGCCGCACAAGCCAGGCGATCGTCGAGGTCCACTTCGAGGTGGTGGAGGGAGTCTCGATGATCAACCCGGTGACGGGGGTCGAGACGGAGACGTGGGGCTATCGCCTCGTCGACGGTCCCGACGGGATCGTCGTCGGGACGCCGGGGCCGGTGATCCGCGCCCGCGTCGGGGACGTGCTGCGATTCACCATCACCAATCCCACGACGAGCCACAACCCACACAACGTCGACCTCCATGCGGTCACCGGGCAGGGTGGGGGCGCCGCAGCGACGACGGTTGCTCCCGGAGAGACGAAGACGATCGAGGCCAGGCTCCTCTATCCCGGGTTCTTCATGTACCACTACGCCTACGGAGACATCCCCCGCCCACATATCGCACGGGATGGCCGGCACACACCGCGCTCCCCAGGATGGCCGCCTCATAGCCGGCCAGGTCGCCGATCTGGTCCGGCGGGGCCACCGTCACCTCGGCGCCCGCTGATAGGAGGACGGCTCCGATCCTCTCGGCGATCTCGGTGGTGGCCCCATGTTTCGACGATGCAGACAGGAGGACTCTCATGGTCCTGATGCTGACGGTGATCCCCATCACCGCCTAGGGCCGAAGGACCCCTCGGGCGACATCGCCGGTCCGCCGCTAGGTTCGTGGGGACGAATCAAGGAGCGGCGGATGACCTACGGAAGACATGTACAGGCAGAGCTGGCCGGACCCGCACGGGCGCTTCGGGAGCGGATACCCGAGGTCTACGAGGCGTACAGCGCACTCAGCTCCGCCGCCACCGCTCCAGGCGTGCTCGACAGGAAGACCAAGGAGCTGATCGCCTTCGCCATCGCCGTGAGCAAGCAATGTGACGGCTGCATGGCGTCGCACGCCCGAGGCGCCTTCCGTCATGGGGCCACGGAGGATGAGGTCGCCGAGGCCCTCGGGGTGGCCATCCTCATGAACGGTGGACCGGGTACGGTCTATGCGCCCCGGGCCTTTGCCGCTTTCCAGGACTATGCCGGGGCCGACCCTCAATGAGTCAGACCTGTGCCCACCTCAATCTCGTCTCCGAGGTTGAGCCGTCGGGGCCGGGGTGTTTCGAGTGTCTGCAGACCGGCGGCTGGTGGGTGCATCTCCGCATGTGCATGAGCTGTGGTCATATCGGCTGCTGCGACCAGTCGCCGAACCGGCACGCCCGAGCCCACTGGCAGGCGGACGACACCCATCCTCTCGTCCGCTCCTTCGAGCCCGGTGAGGACTGGTGGTGGTGCTACCCCGAGGACTTTGGCTTCTACGTCCCGGGGGCGGCTCCGGCTCC
>JAKEHF010000216.1 GCA_022615295.1 Actinomycetota bacterium
CTCCCGGCTATCGACTGTGGCCCGGGTCGGGTTCGCCAGACGGCCATTCACGGCGAGTCCTTAGACTCCGACGTACATCGCCTCGATCTCGTTGGCGTACTTGTCGAGCACGACCCGTCGCTTCAGCTTCAACGACGGGGTGACCTCACCGGAGTCGGGTGTCCACTCGTCGGGGACGATGAACCACTTCTTCACCTGCTCGACCCGGCTCACCGTCTCGTTGGCAACCTCCACCGCCCTGTCGATCTCGGCGTGCACCTCGGGGAGATGCGAGAACGAGGCGAGGTCGGTGTACTCCAGACCATGGGCCGCCGCCCAGCCCGGCGCCTCCTCGGCGTCGAGGGCGACGATCATGGCGAGGAACTTCCTCCCGTCGCCGATCATGCACGCCTTGGAGATGAGCGGATGAAGGCCGAGAGCGGTCTCCAGCTTTGCCGGGGCGATGTTCTTGCCGGCCGCGGTGATGATGATCTCCTTCTTCCTCCCCACGATCCAGACGAAGCCGTCCTCGTCGATGCGGGCCAGGTCGCCGGTATGGAGCCAACCCTCGGAGTCGAAAGACTCGGCGGTGGCCTCGCCGACCTTGTAGTAGCCGGCCGTGATCACACCGCCACGGATCAGCAGCTCCCCGTCTTCGAGGGTCTTCACCTCCACCCCTGGGATCGGCTTTCCCACCGAGCCCACCATTGCCGCACCGGAGACGTTGGTTGTGGCAGGCCCGGTGGTCTCCGAAAGGCCATAGAGCTCATAGAGGGGCAGACCGATCGTGAGGAAGAACTTGATCAGCTCGGGGCTAATCGGCGCCGCGGCGGTTATGGCGAGCGTCACCTGGTCGAGACCGAGACCGTCCCGGACCTTGGAGAGCACGATCTTGTCGAGAAGACCGGCCAGAGCCGGGCCTGACCTGCCCTCCATCTCGGCCTCGACCCGCTTCATGTTCAGGGCCAGCGCCTGGCGGAGCAGGGTCTTCTTGAGACCCTCCGCCTCTTCGAATCTCGTCGTCAGCCTGGACTGGAACTTCTCGTAGACACGGGGAACCCCTACGAAGAGTGTGGGCCGGGCCACCAGCAGATACTCGAGGACCCCGGCCAGGTTGGGGCAGTACCACACCTGACCGGCGAGATAGGTCCCCAGATAGTGGGTGGCGAGACGCTCGGCGATGTGGGCCAGGGGGAGATAGGAGACCATCCGGACCCCCATCTCGAGATCGGCGACCCTTCGCAGCGACTCGAGGGTCCACACCACGTTTCGCTGGCTGATCATCACTCCCTTGGGAGTGCCCGTGGTCCCCGAGGTGTAGATCAGCGTTGCCAGGGTATCGGGGCCCACCGCCCCCGCCGAGCGATCCACCGTCGCCGGGTCCTGCTCACGCCGTCTCCGGCCCCGGGCGAGGAGGTCGTCCCAGCTGAGCACCCAGTCGAGCGTGTCGTAGTTCTCCGCACCCGACATGAGCACCACATGGCGGAGGTTGGGCAGATCGGCCCTGATCTCATCCCAGCGCTTCATGAACTCGAGGTCCTCGAGGACGGCCACTGTGGCCTTGCAGTTCTCGGCGATGTACTGGATCTGGGGGGCGGTGAGGGTGGAGTAGATGGTCACCGGCGTGCCCCCGGCGTGGACGGTGCCGAAGTCGGCTATCACGTGCTCGGGCCGATTTCCCGCCATGATCGCCACGAACTCGCCTTGACCCACACCGAGCGACTGGAGCCCCGCCGCGGCGTCGTGGACCACCTCGCGGTAATCCGACCAGGTGAGTGAGTCCCAATCGCCGTCTTTCCAGTGAATGGCGGGTTGGTCGGGGTATGACTCGGCGTTGCGATTGAGGAAATCGACGATGGTCTTTCCCTCGACCAAGGCGTCGATCTCGGCACGCTCGGCAAGTACTGCCTGGTCGCTCACTTCTCCTCCATGGTCAGGCGACGGCTCTGGACGCACGGAGCATACCGACCTCCTCCCGGCTATAGCCCAGGGAGTCGAGGACGACGTCGGTGTGCTCGCCCGGGTAGGGCGGCGGGTTGGGCGCCGTGGCGGGGGTGGCCGTGAACCGGGGCGCCGGAGCCGGCTGGACCACGTCACCGACCGCGATGAAGGTCGACCGGGCGCGGTTGTGGGGATGGTTGGGAGCCTCGCTCATGTCGAGGACCGGGCCGACACAGGCGTCGGCCTCCTCGAAGACATTCGTCCACTCCTCTCTGGTCTTGCTGGCGAATTTGGCGCCTATCGCCTCCCGGAGCCGGGGCCATCCGCTGCGGTCGTTCTGATCGGGGAGATCCGCCGGGTCGAGCTCGAGGAGACGGAGCAGCTCGGCGTAGAACCGGGGCTCGAGGGCCCCCACCGCCATGTGCCCCCCGTCGATGGTCCGATAGGTGGTGTAAAAGGGGGCGGCGCCGTCGAGGGGGTTGGAGTGACGACGTGGCGACCACCAGCCCTCGGCCAGGTAGCCGTGGTGCGAGGTCATGAGCAGGGCCGAGCCGTCCACCATGGCGGCGTCGACCACCTGGCCCGGCCGGCCCATTCTCACCCCGAGCAGGGCGGAGACCACCCCGAGGGCGAGGAGCATCCCCCCGCCGCCGAAGTCCCCGACCAGGTTGAGCGGCACCGTCGGGACGTCCTCGCTGCCTATCGAGCCGAGCACGCCGGAGAGGGCGATGTAGTCGATGTCATGGCCCGCCCGGGGGGCCAGGGGGCCGTCCTGGCCCCAACCCGTCATCCGGCCATAGACCAGGGCGGGGTTGCGCCGGTGACAGACGTCGGGCCCCAGGCCGAGACGCTCTGCCACACCGGGACGGAATCCTTCGATGAGGACGTCGGCGGTGGCGGCGAGACGGAGGACCACCTCGACCCCCTCACCGTTCTTGACGTCGACCGCGATCGACCTCTTGCCGCGGTTGAGCATGTCATGGCGGGTGGAGGAGGTGTGGGCGCCGACGGCCAGGTCCGCCCGATCGACACGCACCACGTCGGCGCCGTGGTCGGCGAGCATCATCCCGCAAAACGGCGACGGCCCTATCCCTCCCAGTTCGACGACGGTGACCCCCACGAGCGGGCCGCCGCTGCTCACGGGACCATGACCTCGGCCGTTTCGACCAGCGCGGGGACGTATTCCAGGGTGGGTGTCACCATGAAGGCGCCCTGGTAGAGGACCGACCGGACCAGGGCCGAGGCGTCGTCGACCGCCAACAGCGGCGCCAGGGACTCCGGCTCGTCCTCGAGGGCGACGATGACCGTCGACTTTCCGGTCCACGACCCGACGTTCCACAGGTCGGTCCCGCCGGGGTTGAGGGCCGGCCCGGTGAGATCGGAGACCCAGGCCAGCAACATCGGCTTCTGATAGAGGGGGATCACCGCGATGTCCTCGAGATAGAGACGGTCGGCCTCGTTGTAGAGGTCGGCCCGGGTCTGCGGGTCGGTCTCTGTCCTGGTCGCCAGGATCAGGCGCTCCACGTCCTCGTCGCAG
>JAKEHF010000042.1 GCA_022615295.1 Actinomycetota bacterium
CCGAGGACTCGCGCCGCGCGGTCGCGGCAATCTTCCTCCCGTGATCAACCCCCGCTAGTACCGAACCTAACGTTCGTTCCCATCCTTGACACGCCACTGGAAACCACCGACAATCGCCGCGTCTGTTGGAAGTTCGAGGACCGGGACACCGAGTGCCCGCACGCCGATCCCCGACCGACGGGTGGATCCTTTTGAGGACCGACCAAATCTGGACGCGATCATGTCGATCATCGCGGATGGGGGGCCCGACGTCGTGTTCCAGCCCATCGTCGAGCTGAGGACGAAGGAGGTCGTCGGATACGAGGCGCTATCACGGTTTGGGGTCGGGTCACCGGTCCCGTGGTTCGAGACCGCGGCGATTCTCGGGCTGAGCCTCGAGCTCGAGCTCTCCTGCATAAGGGCAGCGCTCGGGACGTTCGACTCTGGCCGTCCTGGCGGGGTTCATGCTGATCCGCATCTATCTGGCCCACCGTCTCGCCGCCGGCCGGAGCCCTGGATGGGAGCATCGCTATCTCGACCACGTCTACTTCACATACATGTCGCTTTGGGTCGGTCTCGCCATCATCCCCGCCCTCCGCTCCCCCAACCCAGGTCTGTGGATCCCGATAAGGCCGGGAGCGTGCTCGCCATCGGCACCGCCCTCATCCATCGCTATCAGCGACGAATCGGTCTCAGACCCACACACTGACGGGACGCCGATACCCGGGGGCACGGGTCAGACCGCCCGCTGGAGTACATTCCCACCCGGCGCGATCATCGAGGTCCCCCTGAGCGAGCCGAAGCATCCCAGGATCCGAGCACTGGTCCGGTCCCGCCGCGGAGGTCGCAACCGGAACCGGGGCTACGAGCATCTCGACGACGGGCTCGCCACACCCGCCGATCCCTCGGAGCCGTTGTTCGAGTCGCGAATCGTCGACAGTGCCGTCTACGTCGGCGGCCGACGTGTCGCCACGATGGACAGCATCCCGGCGACGGTGGCCGCACTCGAGGATCACCCCGACGGCATGGCGTGGATCGGTCTCTATCGGCCCGACGAGGCCGAGGTGCATCTCCTCGCCGAGCAGTTCGACCTCCACCCGCTCGCCGTCGAAGACGCGATCCACGCCCATCAACGACCCAAGCTCGAGCGCTACGACGAGACACTCTTCGTGGTGCTCCGACCAGCCCGATACCGGGATGATCTCGAAGAGGTCGAGTTTGGGGAGGTCCACGTCTTCACCGGGGAGCGATTCGTGCTCACCGTCCGTCACAGCGAGGCGCCCGAGTTCCGAAGTGTGCGCCTGCGTCTCGAGTCACAGCCCGACCTCCTCAGCCAGGGGCCCGAAGCCGTGATGTACTCGATAATCGACCAGGTCGTCGATGGCTACTACCCGGTCGTCGCCGGTCTGGGCAACGACATCGACGAGATCGAGGTCGAAGTGTTCAGCGGGGATCCCGAGGTCTCCCGGCGCATCTACGAGCTCTCCCGTGAGGTCGCCGACTTCCAGCGAGCCACCGGGCCACTCGGGAAGGTCATGGCCGATCTGAGCGCAGGGTTCGACAAGTACCAGGTCGACGAGGAGCTCCAGCGCTATCTGCGCGACGTTGAGGACCATCTGACCCAGATCTCCGAGCGCGTCGAGGGGTACCGAGCCGCGCTACGCGACATGCTCACTGTCAACGCCACGCTGGTTGCCCAGCGTCAGAACGAGGAGATGCGCCGTCTCGCCGAGGCCAGCAACAACCAGAGCGAGGAAGTCAAGAAGATCTCTGCCTGGGCAGCCATCCTCTTCGCACCAACCCTCATCGGAACCGTCTACGGGATGAACTTCGAGAACATGCCGGAGCTGGGCTGGGGTGCCGGATACCCCATTGCCATCGGTCTCATGGGTGCCACCTGTCTCACCCTCTATCTGGTGTTCAAGCGACGCAACTGGCTGTAGCTGACGGACGGGCTGGGAGGTGGAGAGGCCCGCACCCACGACGTATCTGCCGACGGGATCCCCTGTCGCCTATCGGCCCAGAGACCATCTCCGAGTGGAGGGCAAGGCCACGTCCCCATAGCCGTTGCAGCGGACCTCGGTGACCTGCAGCTCGAAGAGGATGTAGCGCTCCACCGGCGTGTAGGTGGCCGCGTCGGCTACTCGGGACCAGAGAGCGGGATCGTCCAAGTCGAACCCACGGCCGGTGAGATAGAACTCGCCACCGGTGCCCGCATCATCGGGGACACCGCTGTGCATGGCGAACCATCCCCGCTCCCGCAGGTCCCGCCCCTTGGGAGAGGTCGGCTCCATGAACAGATAGAGCCCGGCCGTCGTGAAGATCGGTGTCACCGGATGCACACGAGGCGCCCCGGTGAGTCGAACCGTCGCCAGATAGGCCGGCGCCGCGGTCAATCTCGCCGAACCGAACGCCGCCAATTCCGGCTCCTGTGTGGCGAACTCACCCCAGGTGATCTGCGATCGAGTGTCCATCCTCACTTCGTATCGTTGCCCAGGGCAACGTGTCAAGCCCGCACGAGGATCGCCACCCGGCGCACCAACAGTGACAGGTGTACTTTCTCTGTGGGCCGGACCGTCCCGAGATCGTGCCAGCGACGTCCGGTAGTGAGTATGGACAGCCATGGCACCCCAGCTACAGCGGGTGGACGAGGTCACCTGGGAGATCCCCCGACACGGAGGGATGCGGGTCCCGGGGAGGATCTTCGCCTCCGAGGCGCTTCTCCCCAGGGCCGAAGACGATCAGGCGGTTCAACAGGTTGAGAATGTGGCCCATCTCCCCGGCATTGTCAGGGCGGCCATGGCCATGCCCGACATCCACTGGGGTTATGGCTTTCCCATAGGTGGGGTGGCGGCGACCGACGTCGAGAGCGGTGGTGTCGTCTCACCCGGAGGAGTCGGTTTCGACATCGGTTGCGGTGTACGTCTCCTCGCCTCACGGTTCTCGCTGGCCGACTTCGAAGACCATAGGGAGAACGTCATGGCAGAGCTCGCCCGACGTATCCCTCGGGGGCAGGGTGAGGGAGCCATCGCCGAGGGATCGCTTCTCGGAGAGGTCCTGGAGCGGGGAGCCTCTGCCGCTCTGAGTGCCGGGTATGGATCGGGGTCCGATCTGGAGCGCTGCGAGGAGCACGGGACCTCCTCCGGCGCCGACCCCAAGAGCATCTCGGAGCGGGCCTTGCAACGGGGCCGGGGCCAGCTCGGATCGTTGGGAGCCGGGAATCACTTCCTCGAGGTGCAGGTGGTCGATCTGGTCGAGGACCCCGCAGCGGCAGCTGTGTTCGGGCTCGCCAAGGGGATGCTCACCGTGATGATCCATTGCGGGAGCCGTGGATTGGGTCATCAGACCTGTCAGGAGCAGGTGGACCTCATGGGCCCGGCCATGGCCCGCCACAGGATCGAGATGCCGGACCGCCAGTTGGCCTGTGTCCCGGTGCGATCTCCGGAGGGTCACGCCTATCTGGGTGCCATGGCGGCTGCGGCCAACTTCGCCTGGGCGAACCGCCACGTCCTGGCCGATGAGACCCGTCGGGTCTTCGCCGCGGCGTTCGGGATGACTGTCGAGGCGACCGGGATGGACCTGGTGTATGACGTGGCCCACAACCTGGCCAAGCTGGAGCGTCACACGGTCGACGGCGAGGACCGTCTCCTCTGTGTCCACCGCAAGGGCGCCACCCGTGCCTTCGGGCCCGGCCATCCCGAGCTGCCCGACGACCTGCGGGGAGTCGGTCAGCCGGTGTTCCTCCCCGGCTCCATGGGCACCGCCTCCTGGGTGCTGAGAGGAGTCGTCGGCAACCCGGCCTTCGACTCCGCCGCGCATGGCGCAGGCCGGGCGATGAGCCGTCACGCCGCCTTGAAAATCCGTGGTGGTGCCGAGGTGAGACAGGAGCTCGAGACGAGAGGCATCTCGGTGCGGCCCGGCTCGACCCGCCTCCTCTCCGAGGAGGCCGACTACGCCTACAAAGACGTCAGCGAGGTGGCTCGGGTCTGCCAGGCCGTCGGGCTCGGCGGGCTCGTCGCACGACTCCGCCCGGTCGGAGTGGTCAAGGGCTGACCACATCACATTCCCGGGAGCCCCGGTTCACCGGGGCTCGGAGGGCCGCCGCCGCCCCGGTCGAGGCGCCGAAGTAGGCGATCGGTTGCGCCCCGTGTTGACGTCTCAGCCATCCGGTGACGTCGACCAGCCGGCCGGCGAGAAGCCCGATGTCGAAGACGTTGGCCCTAGCGTCCTCCTCGGAAGCGGTGAGTAGGTCGAAGAGCAGGGTCCCCAGCCCCGCCTCGTTGAGTGCCTCCGCCACCTGCCGGTTCCGCGGACTGTGACGACTGCTCCCGGAACCGCGAACGAAAACGACGGTGCCTCTCGAGTCGACGGGGACCGTCAGCCGCCCCTCGAGGGTGACCTCCCCGAGGCCCATTGACACCTCCTGGTCCAGACTTTGGCCGGCTGCCCGGCGGGGACGGGCTCCCCCTTCGAGCAGGGCGATCACCTCCTCATCGGTCGTCTGGGTGAAGTCGAGATAGAACTCGCCTATGGCATGGAAGGGGTGGGGTTGGGTGACGATCACGAGCTCGTCCACGTCACCGGCGAGCCGCTCCGCAGTGTCCCGCGGGGCCACCGGAGCGGCGACCACCACCCGGGCCGCGCCGAGAAGGCGGGCGACTCGGGCGGCGGCCATGACGGTGGAGCCGGTGGCGATTCCGTCGTCGACGACCACCGCCACCTTTCCCTGGAGCTGGGCCCTCGGCCGCCCCCTGCGAAACAGCTCCGCCCTCCTCTGCAGCTCGGCGCGCTCTCTGCGCTCCACGGCTTCCGCCTCCGGCTCGGAGACACCGGTCAACGTCATGATCCCCGAATCGAGGATCCGGACGCCCTCCTCGCCAATGGCCCCCATCGCCAGCTCGGGCTGGTAGGGCACACCGAGCTTGCGCACCAGGATCACGTCGAGGGGAACGCCGAGACGTCTCGCCACCTCGTGGGCCACGGGCACCCCACCCCGGGGAAGACCGAGTACCACGACGTCCTCGCGGTCGTCCAGGTGGGTGAGATGCTCTGCCAGCCGGCGGCCGGCCTCCGAGCGGTCACGGAACATGCGAAACCTCCACACATCCGGAGTCTTCCCCATCCGGGGAGATGTCGCCTACGGGCACAAGACCCTCTCTCCGAACGGGGTCGTTGGATTGGGTTCCTAGGCTGACCCTACGTACTGGGCGAGATGCTGGCCGGTGAGCGTCGACCGAGCAGCCACCAGCTCGGCTGGGGTGCCCTCGAAGACGACCCGGCCGCCGTCATGACCGGCTCCGGGGCCGAGATCGATGATCCAGTCCGAGTGGGCCATCACGGCTTGATGGTGTTCGATGACGATGACCGACTTCCCCGAGCCGACCAGACGGTCGAGCAGACCCAGCAAGTGCTCCACGTCGGCGAGATGGAGTCCGCTCGTCGGCTCGTCGAGGACATAGACGCCCCCCTTGTCCGCCATGTGGATCCCCAGCTTGAGCCGCTGCCGCTCGCCGCCGGAGAGGGTGGTCAGGGGCTGGCCGATCCCCAGGTAGCCGAGGCCCACAGCGGACATTCGCTCCAGGATGGTGTGGGCCGCCGGCACCGGGGCCGGCCCGCCGCCGAAGAACTCCACGGCCTCATCGACAGACATGGCCAGGACGTCGGTGATGTTCCTGCCTCCGAGGCTGTACTCGAGCACCTCGGCCTGGAACCGCTTTCCCTCGCACTCTTCGCAGACCGTGGCAACGGTCTCCATGATCCCGAGCTCGGTGTAGATGAGACCGGCTCCGTTGCAGACGGGACAGGCGCCCTCCGAGTTGGCGCTGAAAAGCCCCGGCTTCACACCGTTGGCCTTGGCGAAGGCCTGGCGGATCGGGTCGAGCAGGCCGGTGTAGGTCGCCGGGTTGCTCCTCCGTGAGCCCCGGATGGCAGTCTGGTCGACCAGGACGACGCCGGCGTCGGCAGGGATGGAGGCGATGAGCGAGCTCTTTCCTGAGCCGGCGACACCGGTGATCGTCACGAGGACGCCGAGCGGGATGTCGACGTCCACGTCGCGGAGGTTGTGGGTGGTCGCCCCCCTGATCTCCAGTTTGTCCCGAGGGGTGCGCACGGTCTCCTTCAGGGACGCCTGGTCGTCGAGATGACGACCGGTGAGGGTGTCGCTCCGCCGCAGCCCCTCGGGGTCGCCCTCGTAACAGACTGTGCCTCCGGCGGCGCCGGCGCCGGGGCCGAGGTCGACCACATGATCGGCGATGGCGATCGTCTCCGGCTCGTGCTCTACGACCAGCACCGTGTTGCCCTTGTCACGAAGCTGGATGAGCAGCTCGTTCATCCGCTGGACGTCGTGGGGGTGCAGACCGGTTGTGGGCTCGTCGAAGACGTAGGTGACGTCGGTCAGCGGAGACCCGAGATGACGGACCATCTTGGTGCGCTGGGCCTCGCCACCGGAGAGAGTGCCGGTCGGACGGTCGAGGGAGAGATAACCGAGGCCGATCTCCACGAACGAGTCGAGGGTGTGCCGCAATGTGGTGAGCAGGGGCGCCGCCGAAGGCTCGTCGAGGCCGCCCACCCATTCGGCCAGGTCGCTGACCTGCATGGCGCAAACCTCGGCGATGTTGAGACCTGCGATCCTCGAGGAGCGGGCGCCCTCGTTGAGCCGGGTGCCCCCGCAGTCGGGACAGGTGACAAAGGTGACCGCCCGGTCGACGAACGCCCGGATGTGAGGTTGCATCGCCTCTCGGTCCTTGGAGAGGAAAGACTTCTGGATCTGGGGTACCAGACCCTCGTAGGTGAGGTTGATGTTGTTGATCTTGACCTTCACGGGCTCCTTGTAGAGGAAGTCATTGAGCTCGGTCTTCGTGTACTTCCGGATCGGCTTGTCCGGGTCCAAGAAGCCCGACTCGGTGAAGTAACGCACCGACCACCCACCCGCCTTGTAGCCGGGTACGGTGATGGCGCCCTCGTTGAGCGTCTTAGTCTCGTCGTAGAGCTGGCTCAGGTCGATGTCGGTGACACTGCCCATCCCCTCACAACGGGGGCACATACCGCCCAGGTACACCAGGTTGCGGGCCACCCTGCGCTCCCCGGTGTCGGATGTCATCACCCCGCTCGCCCGCCTCGTCGGAATGTTGAAGGAGTAGGCCTGGGGCGACCCGATATGGGGTTGACCGAGCCGACTGAAGAGGATCCGCAACAGGGTGTTGGCGTCGGTCGCGGTGCCCACGGTCGAGCGCACGTTGGCGCCCATCGGCTCCTGGTCGACGATGATCGCCGTCGTCAACCCGTCGAGCAGATCGACGTCGGGCCTGGCCAGCGTGGGCATGAAGCCCTGGACGAATGCGCTGTAGGTCTCGTTGATCAGCCGACGTGACTCTGCGGCGATCGTGTCGAACACCAGCGAGCTCTTACCCGACCCGGAGACCCCGGTGAATACCGTGAGGCTTCTCTTGGGGATCTCGACGTCGATGTCCTTGAGGTTGTTGACCCGGGCGCCGAGCACCCGGATCAGATCATGGCTGTCGGCGGTCTGGACCATCGGTTTGGTATGTCGACGGGCTACCTTGTGGTTCAGCTCACAGCCTGCTTGACAAGGGCGCTGATCTTCTTCTCCACTGCCGGGGTCAGCTCCCACAAGGCGAATGTGGTGGGCCACATGGCGCCTTCGTCGAGGTTGGCGGTGTCGTTGAACCCGAGCATGGCGTATCTCGACTGGAACTTCCCGGCGCTCTGGAAGAAGACGACGACCTTGCCGTCCTTGGCGTAGGCGGGCATCCCGTACCAGGTCTTTGGTGTGAGGGACGGGGCGCTGGCCTTGACTATCTCATGGATCCGCTCGGCCATCGTGCGATCAGGCTCCGACATCTCGGCGATCTTCTCGATGACGGCGGCTTCCCCGTCCGTCTTTCCGGAGCGTTCGGCTCTCGCCTCCTTGACACGCTCCTTCAACGCCGACTTCTCCTCGGCGGTGAGCCCCTGGGCCGTGCCGGTTGCTGTCTTGTCTGCCATCTCGATACCTCCTGACGATTGTTTCAGCTCAGCCCTTGGATACGGATCATGTTGCCCGCGGGATCGCGGAAGGCGCAGTCGCGGACCCCCCACGGTTGATCGGTCGGCTCCTGCACCACCTCAACCGCCTCGCTGGCCTGAAGCCGCTCGAAGACCCCGTCGACATCGGTGGTAGCCAGGTTGAGCTGGCCGAAGGTGCCCTTGGCCATCATCTCGGTGATGGCGCGGCGTTCTTCGTCGGTCAGACCAGAGGTGGCCTCCGGCGGGTAGAGGACGACGGAGACGTCGGGCTGGGAAGCGGGCCCTACAGTGATCCAATGCATCCCGCCGTACTCCACGTCGTTGCGGACCTCGAAACCGAGGCTGTCTCGGTAGAAGGCCAGGGATGCGTCCGGGTCGTTGTGAGGGAGCATGCTGGATTGGATTGTGATGTCCATGAGGGTCACCCTATGTCCGGCTGAGGGGCTTTGCTTCTCGAATCCTGACCGGTCTGGAGACCTGTTTGACCACACATGGCGGCACCCCCGCCATGTCGCCCCTGGCGGTTTTTCGATAGACGCTGGGGGGCACACCGACCAGCTCGGTGAACCGGGTGCTGAAGGTCCCCAGCGACTGACAACCTACGGCGAAGCAGACCTCGGTGACGTTGAGATCGCCGCGACGCAGCAGTGCCATCGCCCGTTCAATACGCCGCGTCATGAGATAGGAGTAGGGAGACTCGCCGTAAGCCGCTTTGAACTGGCGGCTGAGATGACCCGCCGACATGTGGGCGCCACGAGCCAGCGCCTCGACATCCAGGGGCTGGGCATACTCCCGGTCTATCCGATCACGGACCCGACGCAGCCAGGCCAGGTCGCTCAGACGTTGCTCCGAGACACCGGTCACCCGCTCAATCGTGCCACGTCCCCGACGGTAGGCGCCCAACCCTCGATCACGTCCTCCTCGGGTCGTCGCCCCGAGAGTCACGTCGGATGGCCCTGGCCGGTGACCCGACTGCCCATTCTCTCAGGTCGGCC
>JAKEHF010000217.1 GCA_022615295.1 Actinomycetota bacterium
CGCACTTGATGGTGGGGAACTGGAGCCACTTCGAGTTGTTACCGACCAGGCGGTGGCCGTCGAGATGGTCGGAGAAGAGGCTTTCGCAGGTCTCGAGGGCCCATTCGTCGCTCTGGCCAGGTGGGAAGCTCGTGTCCTCGGTGAGGTCGAAGCCGAGCCCCCGCCACGTCTCGGGGGCCATCTCGACGATGAAGGTGCTTCCCTCGGAGGAGTACGGGTAGATGTGGGCCCAGACCAGGCCGGCGCCGGTCTCGATGAAGATGAAGTGGAATCGGTCGTACACCTTCGTGGTGCCGAACCAGACGTACTTGTTCACACGGGGCTCGACACTGGGCAGGAGATGACCCTCCAGGGCGCGTCGCACCGTCGAGTTGGCACCGTCGGCGCCCACCATCAGATCGGCCTCCTCGGCCATGTCGAGACCGCCGACCTCGGTCGAGTACCTGAGCCCGGCCCCAAGGGCTTCCGCCCTACGGGAGAGGATCTCGAGGAGTGACCGCCTGCTCGCCGCGGCGAAGCCATGCCCGCCGGAGACGATGCGGCGACCCGAGGCGTGGCGGACCTCGATCTCGCCCCATCTGACGAAGGCCGCCTCGAGGTCCTGATAGGAGACCTGGTCCGCGGCGACGAAGTGGTCGAGGGTCTCGTCGGAGAACACCACACCGAATCCGTATGCGTCGCCGGGAAGGTTCCTCTCGATGACCACGACCTCGTGGCTCGGGTCGCGCAGGCGGAGGAGGATGGCCAGATACAGCCCGCCGGGGCCGCCGCCGACGACGACAGTCTTCATCGTCAGCCGATCAGGGTGGCGGCGACATGGAGCGTCTCACCCACGACGTATTCGATCCCCGTCGCACGGGCCGCGTCACACAGGTCGCTCTCACCCCGCCGCACCAGGTCCACGGTCTCGGCGTCTCCGGTGACGACCAGATCGGAGATCTCGGCGCGCATCGAGGCCTTGGCGTCCGATTTCACCCGGCGGACTGCGCTGAGGACCTCGGACACCGTCTCGAACACCCCGTCGTCCCCACCTCGACCCTCGAGCTCGGAGGTCTGCGGCCATCTCGATCGATGCACCGACCCCTCGCGCCACCACGACCAGACCTCCTCGGTGACGAAGGGGAGGAACGGTGCGAAGAGACGCAGATAGACCCCCAGCGCCAGCTGGAGGGCGGCATGGGCGGAGACGGCTGCCGGCCCCTCGCCGTAGGCCCGGGTCTTGACCAGCTCCACATAGTCGTCGGTCCAGGACCAGAACGATCGCTCGGCGATCTCCAGCGCCCGGGCGTAGTCGTAGGCCTCGAAGGCCTCGGTCGCCCTGTGCACCACGGTGGACAGGGCAGCCAGCATCGAACGGTCGAGGGGGAGGCTCACCAACCCGGGGTCGACGTCGTCGGAGAACCCGAGGGCGAACCTGGAGGCGTTGAGGATCTTTATGGCGAGCCGCCGCCCGATCCTCATCACTGCGGTGTCGAGGGCGGTGTCGGTCCCGGGCCGGCCGTTGCAGGCCCAATACCTGACCGCCTCGGCGCCGTGCTCGGCGATGTAGTCGGAGGCGGTGGCGATGTTGCCCTTCGACTTCGACATCTTCTTGCGATCCGGGTCGAGGATCCAGCCGTTGATGGTGGCGGTGTGCCAGGGAAGGACGTCGTGCTCGTAGTCGGAGCGCACCACAGTGGAGAACAGCCAGGTCCGGATGATCTCGGGGCCCTGGGGCCGGATGTCCATGGGGAAGACCCGTGACCAGAGATCGGGGTCGTCCACCCAGTGACCGGCGATCTGTGGAGTCAGCGAAGACGTCGCCCAAGTGTCCATGATGTCCGGATCACCGATGAAACCGCCCGGCCGGCCCCGCTGCGTCGCCTCGTAACCGATCGGGACATCCGACGTGGGGTCGACCGGAAGCCTCACCCGCTCGGGGAGGATCGGGTTGTCATGGTCGACGACGCCGTCGGGGCCCACCGGGTACCACACCGGGATGGGCACACCGAAAAAGCGCTGTCTGGAGATCAGCCAGTCCCCGTTGAGACCCTCGACCCAGTGCCGGTAGCGGACACCCATGAACGGCGGGACCCAATCGAGCTCCTCTCCCCGCTCCAGGAAGGTCTTGCGGATGTCGTCGTCCCGTCCCCCATTGCGGATGTACCACTGACGCGTGGTGAGGATCTCCAGAGGTCGCTCCCCCTTCTCGTAGAACTTGACCGGGTGGGTTACCGGTCTCGGCTCTCCGTCGAGGTCTCCGGACGCGGCGAGAAGCTCGGCCATCCTCTTCCTCGCCTGACCCGGATGGAGACCGGCGATCTGGAGATAGGTCTCGGCGCCCGTTCCGCTCAGCCAGTCGGGGACTGTCTCTTGGAACCGTCCGTCCGACTGGATCACGGCACGTGTCGGCAGGGCGAGCTCTCTCCACCAGGTGACGTCCGTGGTGTCGCCAAAGGTGCAGATCATGGCGATACCCGTCCCCTTCTCCGGGTCGGCGAGCTCGTGGGCCACAACGGGCAGCTCGATCCCGAACAGCGGTGAGGTGGCGGTCCCCCCCACCAGCTTTCGGTATCGGTCGTCGTCGGGATGAGCCACCAGCGCGACACACGAGCAGATCAACTCGGGTCGCGTCGTGTCCACATAGACCCGCCCATTGTCTGGGAGATGGAAGGCCACCTTGTGATAAGCCCCGGGGCGCTCCCGGTCCTCGAGCTCCGCTTGGGCCACTGCGGTGCGGAAGTCGACGTCCCAGAGCACCGGGGCCTCCTGGGAGTAGGCCTCGCCCCTCGCCAGGTTGTTGAGGAAGGCCATCTGGGAGGTGCGCCGGCTGTGGTCGTCGATGGTGGCGTAGCTCTGGGTCCAGTCGACGGACAGCCCGAGCGCCCTCCAGGTGGCCTCGAACTCCTTCTCGTCCTCGGCGGTCAGGATGTGGCACAACTCGGTGAAGTTGCGCCGGCTGATGTGGACCGGTGGGTCGTAGGGCTCCTCGGGCGGCTGGAAGGCGGCGTCGTAGGGCAACGTTGGGTCGCAAAGCACCCCGTAGAAGTTCTGGACCCGTCGCTCTGTGGGGAGACCGTTGTCGTCCCAACCCATGGGATAAAAGACCTCCGTCCCGGCCATGCGCCGATAGCGGGCGTGTGCGTCGGTCTGGACGTAGCCGAATACCGAGCCCATGTGGAGCGACCCCGACACCGTCGGCGGCGGGGTGTCGATGGCGAAGATCTCCTCACGGGTCTTGCTACGGTCGAATCGGTAGGTCCCCCGGTCCTCCCAGATCCGATCCCACTTCTCCTCGAGCCCTTCCAGTGCTGGCTGCGGCGGGATTCTCCTGGTCATCGGGCCGCAAGGGTAATGGGGCCTCCTCGGGTACCCGGGTCGGGGTACGTTGTCGCCGATGCACCCGATCGCCGCCAGCCGGTTGCTCGCCGTGGCGGTCCTCCTCTGGTCTGTGGCCCTCCCCGCCGCCGCCCAGACGGCGCCACCGATACCCGACGACTCCGACCCCTCGCTCGCCGCCGACGACGAGGGCAACCTCCACGTGGTCTGGGTGCAGGGCCCACCGGGAGAGGAGATGATCCTCTACTCAGCCTCTGAGGGGTCCACCTGGTCGGCGAGCGAGACGGTCACCACCGGGGGGTCCTTCATCAGACCCATTGTCCTGGTGGACCCGGACGGTGTGCCCTGTGTCTTTTGGACGGTGATCGCCCTCTTCGAGTCGTGTCGCACCGAGACCGGCTGGGGCGAACCGGTCGAGATCGCGGTCGAAGCGGCCAGCTCCGACTTCCGACCCGCCTACGCACCCGATGGCACCCTCGAGGTGATGCACGTGGAGCCCCCCACCGGGGTCTACTACGGCGACCAGCTCCTCAACCCCGCAGACGAGGTGGTCACCTTCCCCGAGTTCGCTGTCGACTCCGACGGCGGTCTCCATGCCTTCTGGTACGACTTCACCGAGGACCGGGGCTGGGTCTCGTCGTACTCCGCCGACGAGGGAGCCACCTGGGACCGGTTCCAGAGTCTCTCCCTGACCCTTCCCCAATCCACGGGGACCCTCGTCGCCGCCGACACGCTGGGTCGGGTCCACTCCGTGCTCATGTCGGCTTTCCGTTTGGAGCATCGTGTCTGGAGGAACCTTGGGTGGTCCGAGCCGTCCATCATCGAGTTCACTCCCGGCTCCATCGACGGCGCCATCACGCTCAACCAAGACGGACGGGTCACCGTCGTCACCGCAACCAGCGCCGGCGCCTTGGTGTTCACCATCGGTCCCGACGGCGGCGATTGGTCGGAGGAGGGACCGGTGGAGGGAACCGAGGACCGCTCGATCGACGAGGTGCTGGCGGCCTCGGGTGATGACGGGACGGTGGTCCTCTGGCACGAGACCGGTGCCGAGCTGTTCAATCAGTCGACGGTCGGTGCCCCGTCGCTGGTGTCTTCGGTCCCTTCGCCGAGTGAAATCAACCTCGACCCGGTGGTGATCGCCACCAGTGTCGCCCTCACCGCAGGCATGCTCTTCCTGGCGCCGTTCCCGGCCGAGATCTTCAACAACACCCTGGCGGACAACTACGACACGATCAGGGGCTGGTTCCGCCGCCGGGAGCGCCATCCCGGCGGTTTCTGGGAGAGACCGCAAGGTCTGCTCGGATTCCTCCTCGTCGCCGCCCTCCTTTTCGGATTCCTCGACCCCGGCTTCGGTCTCAACGCCGCCTCTGTCCCGGTGCTGATCGGTCTGGTTGTAGGGGTCGCCGTCACCACCATCGGGTTCGCCGTGCCCACACTGTTGCTCCGTCGACGTCGCACCGGCGAGTGGGGGCGGATCCGCGCCCTGCCCATCGCCCTGGTGATCGGGTTGGTCTGTGTCGTCCTCTCCCGGGGGATCGGATTCGTCCCCGGGTATCTCTATGCGATCGTCGTCGGCCTGGTGTTCGCTCGCGAGGTGGCTCGCTCGGACGAAGCTCGGGAGACCACGGTCTCGGCGGTCACCCTCCTGGTCCTCGGGCTGGCATCGTGGCTGGGTCTGGGATCGGTGAGGACCGGTGCCGGTGCCGGATTCGGCGCCGAGGTCGTTGAGACTGCGTTGGCACTGATCACAGTGGCAGCCCTCGAAG
>JAKEHF010000218.1 GCA_022615295.1 Actinomycetota bacterium
AGCGATGCCACCAGGGCGATGCGGCATTTCATCGAGATCGGGGACCGGGCCCGGGAGGCGCAATGTCTCGAGATCATCGCCGGGGTGGCCATCGACGAGGGAAGACACAGCGAGGGGATCCGGCTTCTCGAGGAGAGTCTGGTCAAACTGACCGCCACCGGTCAGGTGTTCCTCGAGGCCCAACATCTCCGCTCCCTGGCCCTGGCCCAGGTCAATCATGGGGATCTCGATGCCGCTCTGGACACTCTGGACCAGGCACAACGGGTCTGTGACGAAGCCGGTTTCAGTGACATTCCGATCGAGCTGTCGTCGATACGAGCCCTGGCCCATAACGCCATGGGGGCCGTAGCGGAGGCCTTGGCGGAGAGCCGCCGCGCTGTGGCGGGTCTCAATGCGGGGACCGAACGACCGTGTCTGATCCATCATCGTCACTCGCTGGTGGCCGAGGCCGCCGGTAAACACGAAGAGGCCCGGCTCGCCGCCCTCCGGGCTCAGGAGCTCCTCGCCGCCTCGCTGACCGGGCTCACCCCCGATGCCCATCGCATCGCGATGACCCGGGTCCCCGAGCATCGCGCCATCTACGAAGCCGCCACCCGATTCGCCCCGAGCACGGTTCGGACCCTGGTCCCGGCGAGGGGGGCGCCGACAGGCCGGTCCCTCGACGACCGAGACCTCCGCCCCGTGGTGTGGACAGTGGACCACCCCGACGATGAGGGGATCCGGTCCCCGATCGAGCGTCGACGTCGGCAGGTGCTACGTCTCCTCGAAGAGGCGGAGAAGGCGGGGGCCAACCCTTCGATCGACCAGCTCGCCACCGTCCTCGGGGTCAGTGGCTCCACGGTGCGACGCGACCTGGACGCACTGCGTCGGACCGGGCATGAGGTGGCCACCAGAGGCCAGCGTTTGGTCTCATGACCGAAGGTGGGTGCTGAGACGCCCCTGGTCTGAGACAGCTGAGAGACGGTCTCCTCCGATATTCGGACCGAACGAACACGGGCTAAGGAGGTCCAAAATGCGTCGTCGTCTCATCGTCATCGTCCTGGCGGTCGCCAGCGTCATTGCCTTCGCCCTCCCGGCACTGGCCTCCGGGAGCTTTATGAGTTGAAACGATGTCCGGCCCGTCACCGGAGGATGCGCCCTGGGCCCCGGGCCGGACCAAGTGGTTCCGCGTCGGCTCCCGTCTGGTGGTCCAGCACCGCCTGACGGGGTGCTGACGCGGGGTCACCACTACTCGGGTAGGAGGTAGACGGTTTGACCTGGCTGGAGCTGACTCCGACGGCACGTGAGGTGCTGGTCGCGATCCCCGAGATCATCGTGCTCGTCGACCGCGAGCTGAGGATCCGCATGATCAACCGGGGCCGCTCCTCGGTGTTCCGCCGCGCCGCCACCGAGGGTGACCATCTTCGGGACCTCCTCGACGAGGAGGCGGCGATGGTGATCAAGGCTCTGGTCAACAACGCCCAAATCACCGGGGCGGCCACCGCCGAGCACCACACCAGGGGGGAGCTGTTCCGGGTGACGGCCAAGCCGATGTCGACGGCGCCGGCCACCTTGCTCGTCTTCCAGAACATCACCGGGATAAGGGACGCCGGGCAGAGCCTGGTGAACCTCGTCCGCTACCGGAGCAGCTTCCTCGCCTCGCTGAGCGAGGAGCTGCGCACCCCGCTCGCCGCGGTGATCGGCTATGCCGACATGCTCTCCGACTCGGACCCCGACCTCGACGAGCTGGCGAGACAGTCGATGGTGCGTGACATGACCGATCAGGCGTGGAACCTGGCGGCCACCGTCGAGGACCTGCTCACCGTGGCTCGCGCCGAGTTGGGGGACCTCATGGTCGCCTCGGTATCGGTGAACCTGGGCGCCAACGTGGCCCAGGTCCTCGAGTCGATGGGGGTGCGTGGGGGGAGGGTGGCGGTGAAGGGGGACAGCGTGATCACCGGTATCGGCGACCCGGCGAAGTTCCGCCAGGTGATGCGAAACCTCCTCAGCAACGCCCTCACCCATGGTGCGGAGCCGGTCCGGGTCGAGATCGACGGCACCACGAGCCATGCCATCGCCCGGGTCATCGACGCCGGTCCCGGGCTCCCTGCCGAGCTCGCAGAGTCGGTCTTCATGGAGCACACCGCCCGCCCGATGGCAGGGGCCCCCGGCGGGATCGGCATCGGCCTCTGGATCTGTCGTGAGCTGACCAATCTCATGGGGGGCTATCTCCAATACCGCAGGGAAGACGAGGAGTCGGTCTTCGAGGCTGCGATCCCCCGTTTGTAACCTCAGGTAATACAGCACCCGTAGGGGAACATTCGCTCTCAAGAACGTATCTGAGGAGTCTGAGACCGCGAGCTAGGCGGTCTTGGCGGCTGCCGACCCTTGGTCTGACTTGAGCATCGGGCCTTCGCCACGTTTTGCCGCCCGGTACTTGATCCGTTGCGAGGAGGCGGCGAGGAAGTGGGCCGCGATCAGGGCGAGGGAGATCCACTCGGCGACGAAGAGACTGATGATCCCGAGCGGCCACCACATGAGGAACACCATGACCACCCCGACCAGGACCGCGATCCGGAACCCGCTCTTCACACCCCTCGAGAAGAAGGCGATCACCGCGGCGTTCCCCAGGAAGAAGGCGGCGGCGAAGACACCGTGGGGGATACGGAAGTCCTGATGGTTGAGCAGGACCACCCCGGTGAGCATGACGCCAAGCCAGGCGTTGTAGTAGCTCTCCTGCTTCACGAACCCGTTCACCAGAAAGAGCATCGAGGCCGCGGTCAAGGGGAAATAGAACCACTGGTTGGCGGTCATGCTGTAGTAGGCGCTGATGCTGTCCCTGACCCCGCCGGCGTCGGCCCAGATCATCAACAGGGGGCTGGCGACACAGAACAGGGCCAGGACACGCTCCAACCTGGCGTAGCGCCTCAGGTCATCGATCGCCTGCTTGACGTCCACGATGGTCTCGGGCGGTGAGTCTACGGCGGGTCACCCGCCGACAGTCAGAACAGAGGCATCACTCGGCGGGGTGAACCGCTTTCAATCGTCGAATTCGTCGAAGTAGTAACCGGACGGCCCGCAATCCACCGAACACGACCCTGGATCATCGAGATCGATGACCCCCTGGTCGCTCTGGTCGCATCCATCCTCCTCGTCCACGACACGCTCCACAGTGATGGTCAGCTTCCCGGCGTCCGTCGTGCTCACCATGAACGTCGACACATCGGTTAGCTCCACGGGGAGGTCGGAGGACCAGGCCCCCCCTGTGGTGCCGGGCACACCGGTGCGCCACGAGGCCTGGATGGCGCCGAGGGGCTCGTAGGTGATGCAGGCGACCTTCCCCGAGGGCACAACGAGCTGGGCCCTGGCCTGACCGACGGCGTCAGGCTCGGGTGGCATGACGATCGGCCCCGTTACGGCGACGTCCTCGAACGGGGGATCAAAGGGGACGTCGCCACCGCCGAGGTCGACGATGGTGGTGTCGGTGAGACGGCGGTTGAAGGCATGCCAGTGGTCCTCGATCATCCTGGTGATCGTCTGGGGCGATCCCATGGCCGTGATGATCTCCGAGGGCCCTCCCAGGGCCTCGTGGAGGTACTCGAAGAAGACCCAGTTCGCCTTGCCCCGGGATTGAAGTGGGGTCGTAGGCTCGATCTCGCGAAGCTCTGCCGGCAGTCTCTTGTGCTCGAGGTTGGTGTCCTTGTACACGTAGCCGGACAGATGGGTTGCCAGCCCATTGCTCCACCACTCGGTGATATTGCCATAAGCCGTGGCCAGAAGGCAGTAGGCGACCATGGCGGCGACCGTCTGACGTGCATCGGCCATACCCACAGCGCGGAGAGAAGGTCCCACGGTGATATTGCATGGGACCACAGTGCCCCCCGAGACCGACTTCTGCTTGTCGCCAAGTAGATAGATGTTGATCGGCGGCATCCCGACCAGCTCGTCATAGGAGAGAACCGAGGCGCTGAGTGCTTCGATGACGTTGTCGACCCATGCACTGCTCCAGCCGCCGCCTGCCGCCGCGGTCGGCCGATACACCCGATACGAGCCGGGCCAACGCTCTTCGAGGAGCGGTGGGATTTGAGCCACCATGCATGGTGCCGGGATCCCGAAGTGTTGGACGCACAGGTCGTCCTGTTGGACGAGCAGGTCACCAGCCGATACCAGCAACCCTGCCGCCACGGGCTCCTCCTCGATCATCTGGGACAGGTCATCCGAAGAGGGCGCCAGAAGACGCAGCAGCCTCGTGAGCTCGCCGACGACCACCTCATCGGTGCCGGTCTCCACATGGTCCGCCGCCATGGCGAGAACCTGGATCGAGTCGGTGTCGACCGGATCGGGGTCCCTCAGGACGGCGGTTGCGTCGATCTCACCAGCGAGATAGCGGAGGGTGGCGACCAGGCCCTCCTCCCCGGTCCAATCCCCGTCGGCCTCACGTGTGAGGAGGTTCTCTACCAACCCAAGGGAGGACAGGTCCGCCGGTTGGGTGTCGAACTGGTACACGACAGGCTCCTCCTCGGTCCCCGGGAACCGGGGGAGGGCGGCGAGAGCCAGGGCGCGGGTCGCCTCTCGATGGGTGGCTGCGTTGGCATCGGGTCGCCCCAGGACTATTCGGAAGTGGAGATACCCGAGTGTGGTGGAGGCCCCGACGGCGATGGTGCTGGCCTCCCCACCCTCGGTTCCGAACCAGAGGGCCTGCTCGCCAACCGAAGCCACCGGTTCTCCGGTAACACCATGGATCTCGGCTCCAGCAGCGAAGTCGTCGGGGTGCCCGGGCTCGATCCGAACATAGAACGTGTCGTTTTCGGCGAGGACGTAGGTGCAGGCCTCGCCCCCCTCATAGGTGATCACGTCTGGAAACTGGCCCACCATGTCGAAGGCGATATCGATCTCACCCAGGTCGATCAGAGGTCCACAGTTGATCGGGGGGACACTCGGGCCCGTAAGGACAGTGGATGTGGTGATGGTCGGCTCGGCCGTCGTGGTGGACGACTCGACTGCAGGGGTGTCCGGGGAACAGGAGGCGACGAGGAGGCTCAAAACGAGCATCATCGGGGCAGGGGGTAGCGCCGGTCTCATTGATCCCCGGCTGCGCTCCATCGTCCCCTCCACCAGCCCTGCAATCTATCACCGGGCTGGTTCGTCGTTCGCTCGACGCCTTGGCGGCTCTCCCCGGGGTGATCAGACGTTGTCCAAAGGACCGGGGGTGAGACCGATCTCGGCCCCACAGATCTGGCATTGGGGCATCCCCGCCGGCACCTTGGAGTCACAGGAGCGGCACACGGTGAGCTGGGCGACCCGCTGCGACTCGGCCGCCTCCACCCTCTCGATGTGTTTCGAACCCGATGTGCCCTGGCCATCGCTGCGAGTGTCGCACCGCAGGCGATCGACGGCTACGCCGCTTCTATATGATCGCCGGCCGGGCTCGCTCCGCTGAGCGTGTGGCAACCCAGACACGCTGTGTCTCCTCGAACCCCTTGAGGTGCACCTCGCCGCGCAGTTCGAACTCGAACTCCTTACCGAGGGCGAGCTGACGGACACTGTCGGAGACGATGACCTCTCCCGCCGCCCCAGATCGGCGATGCGGCTGGCCTGCACCACCACTGCGCCGTGGACGTCGCCCCGATCCTGAATCGGCTCTCCTGCCGCCATCCCGATCCGCATCTGGACCGGGTGGGCCATCATCTGGTCCTGGAGGTCCAGAGCGAAGGCAATCGCCCGACGGGTCGAGTTGAAGGTGATGAGCGACCCGTCTCCAAGGTGCTTGACCACCTGACCGCTGTGCGACGAGCTCAAGCCTGCTATCAGATCCTCGACTTTCCGGAACGCGCGACGCCCCGAGATATCTCCCTCGCGGTCGAGGAGCTCGTGGACGGGAGCTGGCGCCATTGGCCCTTGACCTTTCCCGAGAACGACGACGTCCCGGGA
>JAKEHF010000219.1 GCA_022615295.1 Actinomycetota bacterium
CCTCGCTCCGTGGCGGTGATCGGGGCCTCAAACGACCCCTCCTCGATCGGAGGGAGGCTCTTCGCCAACCTGCTGTCGACCGGGTTCACCGGGCCCCTCTACCCGGTGAACCCCAACGCCAAGGTGGTGCGCTCGGTCCGCGCCTACCCCACTGTCGAGGACGTTCCCGACGAGGTCGACCTCGCCTATGTGGTGGTGCCGCAGCGCTACGTCCTCGAGGTGGCCAGGCAATGCGGCGCCAAAGGGGTTCGTGGGCTGGTCGTGATCTCCGCCGGGTTCTCGGAGGTCGGCCCTGAAGGGGCCGCCGCCGAGGCCGAGCTGCTCAAGCTGGTCCGTGACGCCGGGATGCGGATGGTCGGGCCCAACTGCATGGGTCTCATCAACACCGCCGAGTCGGTCAGGCTCAACGGGACCTTTGCTCCGGTGTACCCCCCGGCGGGGAACGTAGCCATGTCGAGCCAGTCCGGGGCTCTCGGGATCGCCATCCTCGACTATGCCGCCCGGAGCGACGTGGGAATCTCACAGTTCGTGTCGGTGGGCAACAAGGCCGACGTCAGCGGCAACGACCTGCTCCTCGCCTGGGAGGACGATCCCCAGACCGACGTCATCACCCTCTATCTCGAGTCGTTCGGCAACCCGCTGAAGTTCTCACGGATCGCTCGTCGCATCGGTCGGCGCAAGCCGATAATCGCCGTGAAGTCGGGCAGGACCACTGCGGGCAGCCGGGCGGCGTCGTCGCACACGGGGGCCCTCGCCTCCTCCGACGTCGCGGTGACCGCCCTCTTCCGCCAGGCGGGGGTGATCCGGGTCGAGACCCTCGAGGAGCTGTTCGCGGCTGCCGGCCTTCTCGCCAGCCAACCGGTGCCGGCCGGCCCTCGGGTGGGGATCGTCACCAACGCCGGTGGGCCGGCGATCCTCGCCGCCGACGCCCTCGAGGCGAATGGTCTCGAGCTGCCGGAGCTCTCTGATGGCCTGAGAGAGGCGATCGCCTCTCACCTCCCGGCCGAGGCCTCCACCCGCAACCCGGTGGACCTGATCGCCTCCGGCGGGCCCAAGGAGTTCGGCGTCGCCACCACCGCCTTGCTCGACTCAGGCGAGGTCGACGCGGTGATGGTCATCTACGTTCCCACCTCCACCGAAGGCGCCGAGCTGGTCGCCGGGGCCATCCGGGGGTGTCAGGACGCCCACGTCGGCGGGGTGACCCTCCTCTCGGTGTTCATGCACTCGGCGGGGTCGAGCGAGCTGTTCGTTGGGGGCGAAGGGATGAGGGCGATCCCGACGTTCCCCTTCCCTGAGACCGCAGCGGTTGCTCTCTCCCGGGCGGTGGCCCACGGCCAGTGGCGTCGTCGCGACCCGGGGGTGGAGGCACGTCTGGAGGCCGGCCAGACCGATGTGGTCCGAGATGTCATCCACCGGGCGACGGGTCGGCTCGGTCAGGAGGGCGGTTGGCTCTCCCCGGAGGAGGTCGACGCCTGTCTTCGTGCAGTCGGGCTCCGCACTCCCCTCACCCGAGTCGCCACCACCGTCGAGGAGGCGGTGGGAGCGGCCGCCGCCGTCGGAGGCCCTGTGGTGCTCAAGGTGATCTCGGCGTCGGCGCTACACAAGTCCGACGTGGGCGGTGTCATCCTCGGGGTGGAAGGGCCCGAGAAGGTCGCCTCCGCCTATGAGCAGATCACCAGGGCGGTGGGCGACGCCGAGGGGGCCCTGGTCCAGGAGATGATTCAGGGTGGTCACGAGGTTCTCATCGGGATGACCCAGGACCCGACCTTCGGTCCCCTGGTCGGATTCGGGTTGGGCGGGGTCTACGTCGAGCTGCTCAAGGATGTGGCGTTCCGGATCCATCCCCTCACCGACGTCGACGCCGCCGAGATGATCACCGAGACCAAGGGCCACAGTCTCCTCCACGGCTATCGGGGCCAGCCCCTGGGAGATGTCGCCGCCTTGGAGACCGCCCTGCTCCGCGTCTCTGCGCTGATAACCGCAGCACCGGAGCTGGTCGAGATGGATCTCAACCCGGTGAAGGTGCTCCTCCCCGGGGAGGGTGTATGCGTCGTGGACGCCAGGATCAGGGTGGAGTTGGTGCCACCTCGTCAGCGGCCCACCATGCGCGATCTGCCCGCGGTGGCGTCGTTGCCCCGGGTCTAAGGTCATCCCATGGAACACGTCTCTTTGGAGGTGGACGGCGCCGTCGCCCTGGTGACGCTCGACCGGCCCCCGGTCAACGCGTTGTCGGCCCAGGTGGCTACGGAGCTGGGTGAGGCCTTCGCGGCCTGCCAGGACCCCTCGATCCGGGCCGTGGTGGTCACCGGACGGCCCCACTTCGCCGCCGGAGCCGACATCAAGGGGTTCAAGGAGGTCATGGACGGCGGCGGTCGTGAGGTCACCGCCAACACCCTGGTGTCGGCGATCGCCATCCTTGAGTCGCTGGAGAAGCCCACCATCGCCGCAATCCACGGTTTCGCCCTCGGTGGCGGCTGCGAGCTCTCGCTTGGCTGCGACTTTCGCTATCTGGCCGAGGACGCCCGGATCGGCCAGCCCGAGATCCTGCTCGGGATCATCCCCGGCGCCGGCGGCACCCAGCGTCTGCAGCGTGTCATCGGGTTCCAGAAGGCGAAGGAGCTGGTCTACACCGGCCGTCAGGTCGGCGCCGAGGAGGCCCTCGGCCTCGGCTTCGCCGACAAGGTGTTACCCACCGAGGAGCTGTTGGAGGTCGCAATGAGCGACGCCGCCGCCTGGGCCACCAAGGCCACAGTCGCCCTGTCGGCCGCCAAACGGGCACTGGCCCTGGGGCATGGGGCCGCCTTGGATCAGGGCATGGCCGTCGAGCAGTGGGAGTTCCAACGCACGTTCGCCTCGGAGGACGCCCGGGAGGGGGTCACCGCCTTCGTCGAGAAGAGGGAGCCGTCGTTTCGGGGTAGATGACGCTCAGCGGCCCTCGAGTTGGGCCGCGAGACGGCCGAGATTCCCTCTCCACACTCGTCGCAGCACTGCCGACGCGATCGGAGCCACGAACCGCCCGCACAGCCACCAGGGGAAGACGAGGTCCTCCTCCCAGATGACCACCGTCTCCGAGTCGTCCCGACGCATTGACAACAGGCCGCTTCCCTTCACCAGACCGCGATGGGTGACACCGATGGCTCGGCCCGGGACCCACTCCGTGACCTC
>JAKEHF010000220.1 GCA_022615295.1 Actinomycetota bacterium
AGGGGTGCATAGCCGCAGGTCACCCCTTTGGCGAACGTGATGAGATCGGGCTCGAGCTGATAGCGGTTAGCGGCGAACCAGTCTCCGACACGCCCAAACCCAGTGATGACCTCGTCGGAGATGTACAGCCCACCCGCCTGTCTCACCGCCTCCCGGACCCCGGTGAGATACTCGCCCGAGACCGGGCGGATCCCGCCGGCGCCGATCACCGCCTCCACGAAGATCCCGGCGATCCGGTCGGCTCCGGCATGGTCGATCGCCTTCTCCACCGCCTCGGCGTCGTCGTAGGGAACCAGGACCACGTCGGACACCAGATCCCCGCCGTAGCCGAGACGGTTGGGCTCCATCCCCCCAAGCGACGTGCCATAGGTGTGCATGCCGTGGTAGGCCCATTCCCGGGTGATGAACACAGTCCGCTCCGGTTGGCCGACGGCCGAGAAGTAGCGCCGCGCCAGTTTGGCGGCGGTGTCTATGGCGTCGGATCCACCGGAGCCGAAGAACACCTTGGACTCGGAGTCGGGGGAGACAGCGGCGATGGCCGCGGCCAGCTCCATCGGAGGCCGGGTCCCATAATCGATAAAGGTGTGAAACGCGGAGAGCTTCCTCGCCTGGTCGGCCATTGCGTCCACGATCTCATCCCGTCCGTACCCGACGTTCTGGTACCAAAGCGAGGCCGCCGCGTCCAGATAGCGTCTTCCCTGCTCGTCGAAGACGTAGATGCCTTCGCCACGGTCGACGATGAAGGGGTTGTGCTGCACCGAGCTCATGTCGGCGAAGGGGTGCCAGAAAGATCCCATGGTCCGGCAGGCTAACTGAGACACCACTACCATGCCTCGTCGTCGCTTTGACACCAGATTTATGAGTCGGCTCATAGTAGATAACCTCGATCACAGCACTAAGACTGTGGGTCGGAAGCTGACATGAGAAAGAAAGTCAAGGAGTCACATATGAGACCGGCGAAGCTCGTGGGCGTACTCACCGCCTCGTTGATCCTGCTGTTGGCCACACCGGGTGTGGCCCAGGAGGCACCCACTGGGGTATCGCTGGCGAGTCCCTACCTCGGGGTCACCGCCACAGCGGGGGACGACGTCTCCTTCCCCATCGTGCTCGACGCACCCTCCGGGGAGGAGATCGACCTCGTGGTCACCGACCTGCCCGAGGGCTGGGAAGCCCGCATCCGTGGGGGCGGTTTTGTTGTGGACCGTGTCCTGGTGGCCGAGGGGGTCACCCACGATCTCGAACTCGAGGTCGTCGTGCCACTCACCGCCGGCGACGGCAGCTACGAGGTCGTGGTCGAAGCCGTGGGAACCGGATCCACCGACAGCCTGGCCTTCACCGTGGAGGTGGGGGCTATCGCAACAGGGGGAGTGAGTCTCGACGCCGAATTCCCCATTCTCAGCGGACCGAGCGACGTGACGTTCTCGTTCACGGTCGGTCTGCAGAACGACACCGCAGAAGAGGTCCAGTTCGGTCTGCAAGCCACGGGTCTCGAGGGGTGGCAGGTGTCTGCTCGTCCCTCCGGGGAGGCCCGGGCATCGACGGTCACCGTCGGCGCCGGAGACTCGGAGCGTCTAACGGTCTCAGTCGACCCACCAGACACCACACCCGCCGGCACCTACCCGATCCTGGTGCAGGCGGCAGGCGGCGGTCAGGTCGCCGAGACCGAGCTCACCGTCGAGATCACCGGCAACTTCGCCCTGGCTCTGGTGACACCCGACGAGAGGTTGAACGTCGATGTCACAGCCGGCCGACCGACAGAGATGACCCTCACCGTGTTCAACGAGGGCACGGCGCCGCTCACCGAGGTCAGACTGACCGGGATACCCCCGAGCGGGTGGGAGATCTTGTTCGCTCCCGAGGTGATCGACGTGATCGAACCGGGCGCCGCCGTGGACGTGGTGGCGACCATCACCCCCTCGGGCGAAGCGATCAACGGCGACTATCTGGTCACGGTACGGGCCTCGGTCGCCGAGACAAACGACACCGTCGACATCAGGGCCACTGTCGAGACCTCCCCGATCTGGGGTCTGGTGGGCATCGGCGTCATAGTCGTCGCCCTCGGCGTACTGGTCGCGGTGTTCCGGCGCTTCGGACGGAGGTGAGTCGATGGAGACGCTCATCGAGACGATCGGATTGCGCAAGACCTACGGCGACCGCGTCGCTGTGGACGGCATCGAACTGGCGATACCTGAGGGTGAGGTATTCGGTCTTCTCGGTCCCAATGGAGCGGGGAAGACGACCACCGTCCTGATGCTGCTCGGGCTAACCGAACCGGACGCCGGTGTCGTCAGGGTGTGTGGTCTGGACCCGACACGCAGCCCACTGGCGGTGAAGCGCCAGGTCGGATACATGCCCGATACGGTCGGCTTCTACGAGGACCTGACGGGGCGGCAGAATCTGCGTTTCACGGCATGGCTCAACGAGCTGGATGACGATCTGGCGGAGACACAGATCGACCAGCTGCTGGAGCAGGTCGGTCTGACCGAGGCCGCCGATCTCAGGGTCGGCGCCTACTCCCGTGGCATGAGACAGCGGTTGGGGGTTGCCGACGCCCTCATCAAGGACCCCAGGGTGGTCATCCTCGACGAGCCCACGGTCGGCATCGATCCCGAAGGGGTAATAGAGATGCAGGGCCTCATCTCCCGTCTCGCCAAGGAGGAAGGAAGAGCCGTGCTCCTCACCAGCCACATGCTCCATCAGGTCCAGCAGGTGTGTGATCG